>JAHLFO010000043.1 GCA_018883785.1 Candidatus Bacteroides intestinipullorum | reverse complement strand
GCGAAGCGCACAATGGTTAATGGTTAATGATAAATGGTTAATAGGCTTGTGCATGGTTCCTTTTGCTACGTATTAACCATTAACCATTTATCATTAATCATTGCGGCCTTCGGCCGCTAAATTCCTATTTATCTCTTTTCTGCAATCACATACATAGGATGATACGTCAGGGATACCGGTCCTTCTTCCGTGGAAAAGAGTCGGATGTATGTTTCGCTGAATTGCTGGAGCCGGGTGCGTGTCCAGATACGCTTCTCGGTGCCGGTGACGCCGGTCTGCTTCAGGTGGCGCAGGACCTCTGTCGGCGTGGGGAAGGTGAGTATGGCCACCTCTTCCGAAGCGTGGATCACGTGGAAGTCAGGGGAGAGCATCGCTCGGATTTCCGGCAGGGTGAAGTAATGCAGGCCGTTTCCCGTCAGGATACGGATCTCATGTAGGTTTTCAGGTCCGAAGGTGCTGAAAGCCAGGAGTCCTTCCGGCTGGAGTGCTTGGTGACAGTGCTGGAAGAATGCGGGCAGGTCGCTGAACCATTGGAAAGTAGAGCACGAGGTGATGACGTGGTTTCGCGGAGGCAACGCCATACTCTCGGCATCGCCTGGGGTGAAGCTGACGGTAGGTTGGGACAAGAGGTCGTCCAAGCTGTCCTGCATCTCTGGGCAAAGGTCATTGAGCCAAAGTTGCTGGGGATGCAACGCGTCGAACAGGAGACGGGAGTATATGCCTGTGCCGCATCCCACTTCGGCGATGCGCAGGCATGTTTGTCCCTTCGTTAGGGTATGGAGCAAGAAGCCGAGCATCCGTTCGGCCACTTGGTGTTGCACGCGGGCTTCCCGGTCGTAGGTCTTGCGGGCGCGGGCGAAGCATTCGGCTATTTGTTGTTTGTCCATAGGTCTTGCAAGTAGAGCTTGAAGGTCGGTTCATCATAATGGGCAATCTCGGTGGTGGTCACGGGGGTATTCAATTCCTGCCACGCTCTGGTCTGGTTGTCGGGCGGGATGATGCGGTCGTTGCTTCCCACGATAGCTTGTTGCCACGCGAAAGTGGGTGCGGGCAGGACGTCGTGCAGGTGGGTGATGGCACGCATTTCTTCGGCCAGTTCCTCGACCGGACGGTGAGGGGTGACGCGCAGGAAGCGGTGGAAAGCTTCGGTGTCGGCGCACATCCTTCGGGTGAATTTGTGTAGGGATAGGGGACTGAGATGTTCCAAAGTCCCTTGCCAGATGGCGGGCGGTATGCCCCATGCGGCATCGATGGGGTGGGGCGTTCCGTTGATGGCGATGCTCCGTCCGATGGCTATTCTTAGGCGTGGGACAATGTGTGAGGCTGCCCAAACGCCCATCGACCAAGCCACGATATCCACTTCACGGTATACGTCTGGCTGGATGAAATCGCTCTCCAGCGTGCGATAGTCGTAGCAAATGACATAGTCCCTGTCCGTCGGGCGGTAGTTTAGGAAAGGTGTCGGGTCGGACGCCCAACCGGCAAAGAAGGCCAAGAGGCGGGGATGTCCGGATTGGATGATATACGAGTGTTTCATACGTTTTCTTTTTCTATTTCATGCGGAATGTTTCAGTACGGGTGAAACGCTGTTCCAGTACGGGTGAAACATTGTTTCAGTACGGGTGAAACATTGTTTCAGTACTGATGTTACACTGTTACTTTGGCGTTGTAACATTCTTGATACATGTGATCAGCCACTCCATCTCTTCATCTGTCATGTCTGCGCGGAGTGAGAGGCGCAGGCGGGCAGTCCCTTCGGGTACCGTGGGCGGGCGGACAGCGCGGACATAGCATCCTCGGCGTTGCATCTCTTCGGCGCGACGCACGGCTTCGGCACTGTCTCCGATGATGAGGGGAATGATGTGGCTGGTGGATGGACACTTTAACTTCAGTTGGTATAGCGCACGGTGGAGCTGTTGGGTGAGTTCGTTCAGGCGTTGGCGTCTTTCGCCCATGTCGGGCAAGAGGTTCAGTACGTAGCGGCTCCACCGGGCGATGACGGGAGGCAGGGCGGTGGTGAAGATGAAAGGGCGCACATGGTTCACTAAAAAGTCGCGCGCTACCCGTCGGCACACCACGAATGCTCCGGCCGAGGCCGCAGCTTTTCCCAAGGTGCCTACCAGGAAGTCCACCTCTTGGAGGCAACCCTGTTCTTCGCAACATCCCAGCCCGCGTGGCCCACGGAGACCGAAGGCATGGGCTTCGTCTACATAGAGCAGGACGTTGGGGTAGAGGTTCTTCAGTCTGACCAGCTCGCGGAGGGGCGCTTCGTCGCCATCCATGCTGAACAGGCTTTCGGTGACGATGATGATGTGGCGGTAATTCGGGGCGCTCAGCGCCAAGAGGCGTTCCAGATGCTTGGTTTTGTTGTGCTTGAAGCGGAACCAGCTGGCACGGCTCAGGCGCATCCCGTCGATGAGGCTGGCGTGTACCAGTTTGTCGGCCAAGATGAGGTCGCCCTGCCCCGCGATGGCGGGAAGGATACCGGTGTTGGCATCAAAGCCGCTGTTGAACACGAGGGTCGACTCTGCGCCATAGAGGCGTGCCAAGGCCACTTCAAGTTCGTCGAAAGCGGGATGGTTTCCCGTCAGCAGTCGGGACGAGGAGGACGAAGGCAGGAAGTCTTCGGGCGTCAGGCTTTCCAGGAAGCGGGCACGAAGTTCCATGTCTGCGGCCAGTCCCAGGTAGTCGTTGGACGAGAGGTTGAGCATCCTCTGTCCTGCTGCATGCAGGTAACGTCCTTCGTGCAGGGCATGGGACAGGGTGCGGAGATTGCCTTGGGTGGTCAGTTCGTCCAAGGCGGATTGCATATTGATATATGGATTTTCCATTGCTAAATGCTTATTTCTTTCACAATCTTTACTAGCCCTTGTGTTAGCTTCGTGAGTTGCTCCGGTTCGATGATATATGGCGGCATCACGTAGGCCAGTCGGCCGAAGGGGCGTACCCAGATGCCTTCTTGCACGAATCGGCGTTGCATCTGTGCCATGTCCACGGGATGTTTCAGTTCGATGACCCCGATGGCACCCAATACGCGGATGTCTTCCACTTGGGGCAATGTCCGTGCAGGTTCCAGCTCCTCTCTGAGTTGGTGTTCAATACGGCTCACCCGTCCCTGCCAATCATACTCCGGCGAGGTGAGCAGGCGAACGGAGGCGCAGGCCACAGCGCAGGCCAGTGGATTGCCCATGAATGTGGGGCCGTGCATGAACACGCCGGGTGCGTAGGCCGAGAGGGTATCTGCCACTTGGTTCGTGGCCAGCACCGCAGCCATGGTCATGTAGCCGCCGGTCAGTGCCTTGCCGATGCACATTATGTCAGGCTCCACTCCGGCGTGTTCCCAGGCAAAGAACTTGCCTGTTCGTCCAAATCCCGTGGCTATCTCGTCGAAGATAAGCAAGACGTTGTGCGCACGGCAGAGGCGTGCAGCTTCTACCAGATATTGCGGATGGTAGAACCACATCCCGCCTGCACCCTGCACTACCGGTTCGAGGATGAGGGCGGCCAGTTCATCGGCATGGGCTTCGATGAGGGTGTGCAGGGGGAGAATGTCCGCTTCGTCCCATGCGCCTCCAAAACGTGAGCGGGGTTGCGGCGCAAACCAGCGTGCAGGCAGTGCAGAGCCAAAGAGGGTGTGCATCCCGGTGACGGGGTCGCACACGGACATGGCGTTCCACGTGTCCCCGTGGTAGCCACTGCGGATGGTGATGAAGTTTTGCTTCTTGCTGAGATGTCCACGTCCTGGCGCGGAGAGGCTCAGGGCCTGCCAGTATTGCACGGCCATCTTCAGTGCCACTTCGACGGACACGGATCCGGAGTCGGCATAGAATATCTTCTGCATCGAGGGCGGAACGAGGGGCAATAATAGACGGGCTAGCTGGATGGCAGGCTCGTGTGTCAAGCCGCCAAACATCACGTGTGACATCCGGGTCAATTGCCTTTGTGCGGCTTCATTCAGTTCAGGACGGTTGTACCCATGTACGGCACACCACCAGGAGGACATGCCGTCCACCAGTTGCTGGCCTCCTTTGAGGGTGAGGACGGCTCCTTCGGCACGCTCCACCTCGTAGACGGGCAGGGGGTGGCTGGTGGAGGTATAGGGATGCCACAGGTGTAGGCGGTCGAAGAGAGCATCGTCCGTCACATATCCTGCCTCTTGCATCAGCAGGTGATCCTCCATAGCCGTGGATCCGGTCGTGGTGAGCAGGTCGCCCGTGATGGCGGCATTAATGCCGATGTAGGCGGCTTTGCGCTGCACGCTCTTGGCGAGTCGCTTCCTCCCTCCTGCAAAGCGCAAGGCGGCCCGGGGATGGATGAATCGGAAGAGGGCGACCGTAGTCAGGATTTCCTCATCTTCCAAGAGCGGTTGGTGCTCGAGCGGCGTGCCGGGGATAGGAGCCAATATATTAATAGGTATGGACGGGATGTCCAGTTCCTTCAGGGTGAAGGCCAGTTCGATGCGTTGTTCCATCGTCTCCCCCATACCGATGATGCCGCCGCTGCATACTTCCAATCCGGCTTGGCGGGCGGCACGCAGCGTGGCCATCTTGTCTGCTTGGGTGTGTGTGGTGCAGAGGGTGGGGAAGTGGGACGGGGCGGTTTCGAGGTTGCAATGATAGCGTGTCACACCTGCCTCTTTCAGAGCCTGCATTCCCTCCTCATCTACCAAGCCGAGGGACGCACAGATCTGTATGGAGGTGTGCCGCCGGATATGGCGTACGGTATCGCATATTCGCTCCAGCAGGGCAGATGAAGGTTGGCGTCCGCTGATGACGAGTGAGAAGCGTCCGATGCCTTGTTCCTCGTGCAGCCGGGCTTGGCGGAGACATTCGTCTTTGTCCACTAAGTCGTACACATCGGCGTGGGCTTGGTGACGGGCAGACTGGGCACACCATTTGCAATCTTCCGGACAGCGGCCAGAGCGGGCGTTGATGATAGAGCAGAAGTCGGGTCGGAGTTCAGCCATCTGCCAAGTGATGTCATGTGCGGCCTCGTAGAGTGCCTCCCGGTCATCCAGGTTGGCCAGGAACAAGGCTTCGTCGGGAGTGATGTGTCCACCGGCGAGAACATGGTCTTTTAGTTCATTCAGTGTCATGTCAATGTTGTTTTAGGATTAAAGTGATGGCGTGGGTCGGATTGGGATAGAGCACGAAAAAGGCAGGCATCCCCGGAAAGTCTCCTCAAGGATGTCTGCCCCGTGTCTATAGTATAGAGGCAGGCGCATACCCTATCCACGCCGAAAAGTCTTTTCCGGCATGCGTTTGCCTTGTCCGCTGGGAGAATCTCGCCAACGGCTGGTTTCAGCAAGTCAATCAAGCAGTAGTCTGGTGGCGCATCGTCGTAACAATTTTGGTGTTGTTCCCCAAGGATTTGTCCGCCTTCAGCACAACTCGCTTTGATGCCCGTGCTCACCTGCTTGGCCAATGAACGGTCTGCTATGCCCTTGTGTACGCAGCCGATGGTGACGTGCCGTCCTACGCTGGCAAAGGCGGCGTAGGCTTTGCGGCTCCATCGTCTGAAGCGTAGGCTGGGGGCAGAGATAAAGGGGTGTTGGTTCATATTTTAGAGATTTGTGTGCAAAAGTAGCAAAAATATCCCGTCTTGTTTTTTGTGTACGGGAAAAAATATCCCCGTACGTGTTCCACCTTGTTGTAGGCTTCACGTACGGGGTATCTTTATAAGTAGGTTCAGAATAACCTTTAGATCAAGAATCCGAGCAGGATACCGGCTGCGATGGCCGAACCTATTACACCGGCCACATTCGGACCCATGGCGTGCATCAGCAGGTAGTTAGTCGGATCATATTCCAAGCCGACGATCTGCGAGATGCGGGCCGAGTCGGGCACGGCGGATACGCCGGCATTACCAATGAGCGGGTTGATTTTGTTGCCCTTCTTCAGGAAGAGGTTGAATATCTTCACGAAAAGTACGCCGGAGGCTGTGGCTATGACAAACGACAGTGCACCAAGGACGAAGATTTTGACGGAATCGAAAGTCAGGAACTCCGAGGCCTGGGTAGAGGCACCCACGGTCAGACCCAGCAGGATGGTGATGGTATCAATCAGCGGACCGCTGGCCGTGTTGGCCAAGCGTCGTGTCACACCACTTTCCTTCAGCAGGTTGCCGAAGAACAGCATACCCAGCAAAGGTAAACCGGAGGGAACCAGGAAGCACGTCAGCAACAGGCCGACAATGGGGAAGATGACCTTCTCCGTATGCGACACCACGCGAGGCGGTTTCATGCGGATGAGGCGTTCGTGCTTGGTGGTCAGCAGGCGCATGATGGGCGGCTGGATAACCGGTACCAATGCCATGTACGAATAGGCCGACACGGCGATGGCACCCATCAGGTTCGGAGCCAGCTTCGAGGAAAGGAAGATGGCCGTAGGACCGTCGGCACCGCCGATGATACCGATGGCGGC
>JAHLFO010000042.1 GCA_018883785.1 Candidatus Bacteroides intestinipullorum | reverse complement strand
GCGAAGCGCACAATGGTTAATGGTTAATGATAAATGGTTAATAGGCTTGTGCATGGTTCCTTTTGCTACGTATTAACCATTAACCATTTATCATTAATCATTGCGGCCTTCGGCCGCTAAATTCCTATTTTCTTGCCCGCAAAGGTAATAATTCCCCCATCAAGTACAAAAAAAGCCGCCCATAACCTTCGCAGGCGCAGGGCGGCATAAACCACAAATACAAATACAACTAAACAAAGTCTTTTATCAGATGACTCCTTGCGCCATCATGGCGTGAGCCACTTTCATGAAGCCGGCGATGTTGGCGCCCTTCACGTAGTTGATGTAGCCATCAGGCTCCGTGCCATACTTCACGCACTGGTCATGGATGGCGTGCATGATGCCGTGCAGCTTCTCGTCTACCTCGGCGGCACTCCAACTGAGGTGCATGGCATTCTGGGACATCTCCAGTCCGCTGGTAGCCACGCCACCGGCATTTACAGCCTTGCCTGGTGCATACATCATCTTGTGCTCGATAAAGAGGTCGATAGCCTCGGGCGTACAGCCCATATTGGAAATTTCTCCTACACAGAGGACGCCATTGTCAATCAGGTGTCTGGCATCCTCGCCATTCAGTTCGTTCTGCGTGGCACAAGGCAGGGCAATGTCTACCTTTACTTCCCACGGACGCTTGCCGGGAACGAAAGTAGCGCTGGGGAACTGCTCGGCATACGGAGCCACGATGTCATTGCCCGATGCACGGAGTTCCAACATATAGTCTATCTTCTCGCCACTGATGCCATCCGGATCGTAAACATAACCGTCAGGACCGGAAATAGTCACGACTTTGGCTCCCAGCTGCGTGGCTTTGGTAGCAGCGCCCCACGCCACATTGCCAAATCCGGAGATAGCCACCGTCTTGCCCTTGATATCTATGCCCTTAGCCTGGAGCATCTGGTTGACGAAATACAAGCCGCCGAAACCTGTTGCCTCAGGACGGATGAGCGAACCGCCAAACTCCAATCCTTTGCCGGTGAACGTACCTGTAAATTCGCGCGTCAGCTTCTTGTACATACCAAACATATAGCCCACTTCGCGTCCGCCAACGCCGATGTCACCGGCAGGCACATCCATGTCGGGACCCAGATGACGCCACAATTCCAGCATAAACGCTTGACAGAAACGCATGATTTCGGCATTGCTCTTGCCACGAGGCGAGAAGTCCGAACCGCCTTTGCCGCCACCCATCGGAAGCGTGGTCAGCGCGTTCTTGAAAGTCTGCTCGAAACCCAAGAACTTCAAGATGGAAAGATTGACGGAAGCATGGAAACGAATACCGCCCTTATACGGGCCAATGGCATTGTTGAACTGCACTCGATAGCCCAAGTTGGTCTGCACTTCGCCCTTGTCGTCCACCCACGTCACACGGAACGTGAAGATACGGTCGGGTTCCACCAGACGCTCGATGATTTTGGCTTTCTCGAATTCGGGATGCTGGTTGTACACATCTTCTATGGACAGAAGAACTTCCTTCACGGCTTGAAGGTACTCGGATTCACCAGGATGCTTTGCCTCCAACGAGGCCATGATACGTTCGATATTCATAATGTATGGTATTAAAGGTAATTAAAGTTTTCAAATCAGTAGGCTATGCACAAAGTGTAAGCAAATGACAATGCAAATATAGGAAAACTTTTCAAACGCGCCATATTCCACAGCTTTATTTTGATTATTTAATAATAAAACGTCAGGAATACCCGGGCTAAAGCAAAAAGTAAGGGCGTACCCGGGCGGAAAAGAACTTCCGCCGCCTGGATACGCCCCGAAAACCGGCTCAATCCTTGGCCGTATGGATGGTGAGCTGCGGGAAGGGGAAGCCGATGCCGGCCTTGTTGAACTCTTCGTAGATGGCACGCTGCACGTCGTAGTAGACGCCCCAATAATCCGAATTCTTCACCCACACGCGAATGACGATGTTGACGCTGCTGGCATCCAAGGCACTCAGCCCGACGGTTGGTGCGGGATTGTCCAGAATGCGCTTGTCGGCAGCCAAGATGCGGCGCACGGTATCCTCCACCCGGTCAAAATGCTCGCCATACTCCACACCGACGGTCCAATCCACGCGGCGCGTCTCTTCATGGCTGTAGTTGACGATGACGCCGCTCGATGCCGAACCGTTGGGGATGTAGACGGTCTTATTGTCTGCCGTGGTCAGGATGGTATGGAAAATCTGGATTTCGCGCACCGTGCCGCTCTCATTCTGTGCCTCAATCCAGTCGCCCACCTTATAAGGACGGAACAACAGGATAATAAGCCCGCCGGCAAAGTTCTGTAGGTTGCCGCTCAGGGCCATGCCCACAGCCACGCCGGCCGAAGCCAGCAGGGCGGCGAACGAAGTGGTCTCGATGCCCAACTTGTCCACAATGGCCACAATCAGCAGCACCATCAGCAGGATGTTTACCAGGCTGCACACAAAAGACTGTATGCCGGCATCCACTTTCCGCTTTTCCAAAATGCGCTTCAGCAGTTTATTGAGGAACGCAATGATGAAACGTCCGACGACAAAGATAATCAACGCACCCAGGATGCGCCCACCAATATCCACACCGGCATCAATGAGGCGTTGGATGACAGTCTGCAACTTGTCAGTCCCTTCCTGCGCCGCTACGCCGGAAACGGCTGTGGTCCAAAGTAAAAAAGAGGTCAGATACATATTTCATGTTCATAATAAGGGTTAGACATGCGGTTTATTGTCCCAACAGATATTCCTTGAAGGACGCGAAATCCTTCGGCAATTCCACCGTCTGTTTCTCACGCTCCAGGAAAGCCCGCAAACGGTCGGGAATGGAGACGGGTTGGCCGATGATGCGCTGCACGGTCTCGCGGAACTTGGCGGGATGGGCGGTCTCCAGGAAAATGCCGTCCTCACCCTCGCGCAAGCCTTCGAGCAAGGCACGGCAACCGCATGCACCGTGGGGGTCGAGCAGGTAATGGTCGCGGCTCCAGACCTCACGGACGGTCTCGGCAATCTGTTCGTCAGTGTACGTAGTGCCGGCGATGTCGCGGGCAATGGCATCGTAATCGTCGCCATAGAGGTCGAGGATACGGGCAAAGTTGCTGGGTGCACCCACATCCATGGCATTGGCAATGGTGGCGATACTGGGCCGTGGCGTATAGATGCCGGTCTGCAGGTATTGATAGAAGACATCATTGCGGTTATTGGCTGCGATGAAACGGCTGACAGGCAAACCCATACGGCGGGCGAATAGTCCGGCCGTCAGGTTGCCAAAGTTCCCGCTGGGCACGCACACCACCAGGCGGCGCGCATCGGCCTCCGGCTGCAACTTCCGCCATTGGGCATAGGCATAGAAATAATAGAAAGCCTGGGGAAGGAAGCGCGCCACATTGATGCTGTTGGCACTGGTCAGCTTCATGTGCGCGTTAAGACCGGCGTCCAGGAAAGCTTCCTTCACCAAAGCCTGGCAATCATCGAAAGTGCCGTCCACCTCAAGGGCGGTGATGTTGTTGCCTAATGTAGTGAACTGCCGCTCTTGCAGGACACTGACCTTCCCCTTAGGATAAAGCACGTAGACGCGGATGCCCGGCACACCCAGGAAACCATTGGCCACGGCACTGCCCGTATCGCCCGAAGTGGCTACCAGCACATTGACCTCCGTATCGCCCTCGCGGCGGATGAAGTAGCCCAGCAGACGGGCCATGAAGCGGGCGCCCACATCCTTGAAGGCCAGCGTGGGGCCGTGGAAAAGTTCCAAGGAATAAAGTCCGTCAGCCACGGGCACGAGAGGCACGTCGAAGTTGAGGGCATCGCGCACCAGACTGTGCAAGGTGTCTTGCGGCACATCTTCGCCGAAAAAAGCATCGGCCACGTGGCAGGCAATGGTGGGAAAATCCATCAGGTCGATATGCTCGAAGAACTCGTGTGGCAACGCTTCGATGCGTTCGGGCATGTAGAGGCCCTTGTCGGGAGCCAGACCGCGCACCACGGCTTCTTGGAGGGTGGCGGCGGGAGATTGGTGATTGGTACTGTAGTAGTTCATAATTTAAATGATAATTTAGCGGGCTTTGCCCGCAATGGTTAATGATAAATGGTTAATGGTTAATACGTGACAAAAATGGCTCATGCACAGCCTATTAATCATTTATCATTAACCATTGATCATTGTGCGCTCCGCGCACATAAATTCCTGAATAAATCCGTCCTCGCGCAGCAACCCATAGCCGCCCTCGCAGGCTGCCACTTCGTCAAAGGTCTGCACGTCGTCGGGCTGGATGCCGGGATGCCAAATGACGAAAGGCACCGGCTCGGCCGTATGGGTGCGCACCTCGCAGGGCGTGGGATGGTCGGGCAGGACGGCGATGGCCACAGGCTCCGGCCACGTACGGACTTCTTCGTAGATGGGGCCGACCACGCGGCTGTCCAGGTCCTCGACGGTGCGCGTCTTCAGGGCAATGTCGCCCTCGTGCCCGGCCTCGTCGCTGGCCTCAATGTGCAGATAGACAAAGTCATCAGTACGCAGGGCGTCGAGGGCGGCACGGACTTTGTTCTCGTAATTGGTGTCATAAAGCCCCGTGGCCCCCTCCACATCAATGCGGCGCAGGCCGGCGTAACGGCCGATGCCTCGGATGAGGTCGACGGCGGTGATGACAGCGCCGCGCCTCACTTGGGGGAAGCGGCTGCTGAACGGCTCCATCTGCGGACGATAACCGGGGCTCCAAGGCCAGATGCTGTTGGCGGGGTCGCGTCCTTCGGCGATGCGGCGCAGGTTGAGAGGATGGCGGGCCAGCAACTCCTGCGAGCGAAGGATAAGGTCGTTCAGCAGGGCGGCCGTCTCCCCGGCTTCGGGATGTCCCGCCTCCGCCTTGACCAGCAGGGGACGGAACGGTTGCAAAGGAACATCGTGCGGGGGCGTACAGACAAGATGTTTGTCCCCTCCCTTCACCACCAACAAGTGACGGTATTGCACGCCCGTATAGAAGTGTACCCGGTCGTTGCCCAGCTGCTCCTGCAAGTAGCGGATAAGGACGTCTGCCTCTTCCGTGGTGATGTGTCCCGCGGAATGGTTCTTCAGCAGGTCGCCCTCGATGCATACCAGATTGCAGCGCATGGCCATGTCGCCGGGCTGCAACTCCACGCCGATACTGGCCGCCTTCAAGGGGCCGCGCCCTTCATACACCTTCGGGAGATCATAGCCCAGGACGGACATATTGGCCACCTCGCTGCCGGGATGGAAGCCGGGCAGGACCGTGAGCAGACGGCCGCATCGTCCCAGGCGGGCCAGGCGGTCCATGTTCGGGGTACGGGCGGCCTGCAACAAGGTCTTGCCGCCCAGCGAGGCGATGGGATGGTCGGCCATGCCGTCGCCCAATATAATAATGTGTTTCATATCGCTTCTCGTTTTTAAGGGTTATACTTGAGAGCCCGAAATGCGCCAAGGCGGCGTTGAAAATGCGCCAAGACGCGTTTTTGACGGCGTCAAGGCGGCGTTGAAAATGCGTCAAGGCGCATTTTTAACGGCATCAAGGCGCGTTTCCGGCGGCATCGGGTCAGACGTTGGCAATGCTCATGATGTCGGCAAACACGCCCGCCGCCGTCACGCCCGCGCCGGCGCCATAGCCCTGTATCATCATCGGGTAGTCGTGATAGCGCTCGGTGGTCAGCAGGATGATGTTATTGCTGCCCTCCAGGCCGTAGAACGGATGGTCGCGGCCGACCTCCGCCAGTCCGACGCTGGCCTTGCCGTCCTCCAGGCGGGCCACAAAACGCCAGTGCTTGCCTTCCTCTTCCAAGACGCGGCGGCGCAACTCAAACTGGTCGTCCAGCGTGGGCACCTTCTGCCAGAAGTCGTCCAGCGTGCCCTGGAAGAAATCGTCCGGCACGAACAAGTGTTTCTCCACATCCTCCTGTTCCAGACGATAACCGGCCTCGCGGGCCAGGATGACCAGCTTGCGGATGACGTCCTTGCCGCTGAGGTCGATGCGCGGGTCGGGTTCCGAGTAGCGCTCAATCTGCGCCATGCGGATGGCCTTGCTGAAAGGAACGTCTGCACTGAGCTTGTTGAAGATGTAGTTCAACGTGCCGCTCAACACGGCTTCTATCTTCAAGATCTTGTCGCCGCTGTGGATGAGGTCGTTGATGGTGTTGATGATGGGCAGGCCGGCCCCCACGTTGGTCTCGAAGAGGTACTTCACGCCACGCTGACGGGCTATCTGCT
>JAHLFO010000041.1 GCA_018883785.1 Candidatus Bacteroides intestinipullorum | reverse complement strand
AAACCAGTATCATCTCCGTGTTGGGCGTGGCCTCGGCGCGCTTGCCGTCCGTGGGGAAGGTGAAGTCGCAAGGCGTGAAGACACCCGACTGGGCATACTGAATGTCCATGTTGTGTACACGCGGCAGGTTGCCGACACTACCCGCAATGACCACAAAACATTCGTTCTCGATGGCGCGGGCATGGGCACAGACCTTGACACGGCTATAGGCGTTCTGCGTATCGGTCATGAAGGGGACAAACAGAATCTGCATGCCCTGGTCGGCCATGATACGCGACAGCTCGGGGAACTCCACGTCGTAGCAGATCAGGACACCTATCTTGGCACAATCCGTATCGAACGTCTTCAGCGCCTTGCCTCCGCTCAGGCCCCAACTTTTGATTTCGTCAGGAGTGACGTGTATCTTCTCGTACATCTCGTACGTGCCGTCGCGGCGGCAGAGGAAGCCTACGTTGTACAGGCGGCCGTCTTCCTTGATGAGCGGCATGCTGCCCGTGATGATGTTGATGTTGTAGCTGATGGCCAGCTTGATGAAGCGCTCGCGTATCTCATCGGTATAGGCAGCCAAGCCACGGATGGCTTCGGACTCGCCCTCGTTGTTGAAGCGGGCCATGAGCGGCGCGTTGAAGTATTCGGGGAAGAGGACAAAGTCGCTCTTGTAGTCGGACACGGCATCGACGAAGAACTCCACTTGCTCGAAGAGGTCGTCCAACGACGTGTAGTTACGCATCTGCCATTGCACGAGGCCCACGCGGACGGTGGTCTTCGGGCTGATGTATTCCTGCGTGGGCGGCTGGTAGTAGATGTTGTCCCACTGGAGCAGGCAGGCGTAGTGCTTGGACTCTTCGTCGTTGGGCAGGTAGTTTCGCATCACCTTGCGCACGTGGAAGTCATTAGAAAGCTGGAAGGTCAGCACGGGGTCGTATATCTCCTTCTGACGTACCTTGTCGATGTACTCCTTCGGACGCATCTGGTCGGCATACTTGTGGTAGTTGGGGATCCGGCCTCCGAACATGATGGCCTTCAGGTTCAGCTTCTCGCACAACTCCTTGCGGTACTCGTACATGCGGCGTGCCAAGCGCAGGCCACGGTATTCGGGGTGTACAAACACTTCGATGCCATAGAGGATGTTACCCTTGGGATTGTGCGTGTTGAAGGTTTCCTTGCCCGTCACTTGGGCATAGGTATGATCGTTCTTCACCTTGTCATAGTCCACGATGATGGAGAGGGCGCACCCCACGATTTTCTCGTCTACCACGGTCACGATTTGTCCTTCGGGGAAAATCTTTATCAGCTTTTCTATCTGCTTGTGAGTCCAGAATACATCGCTCCCGTCCGTATAGACGCGAGTGAAGGATTGGGCCAACTGGTCGTAATCTTCTATTTGCAGGTTGCGTATCTGCACCTTGTTGATCTTCAATGAGTCCATATTCTTATTCCTTATTTTCAAAAAACCGTGCAAAGGTACGGTTTATCGGCGCATGTTATACTCCACCGGGCTGAATTTTTTGGACGTACAACAGGAGGAGAAAAAAGAGGAGAGGTCTATACATGAAAAATGGCTATCTATCCCAGACAGCCAATCTTCTTGTTAACCTTAAATCTAATACTATGAAAAACACACGCTGCAAAGGTAAACATTTCCTTGATACCAGCAAAGCTTTTGCCCAAGAAATTTTAGCGTATAACATGGTTTAATAGAAAAACGAAGTCTTTAACAAGAAAATAAGCAAGAAACAAAAAAAGTCACTACCTTTATAGCCGATTTCTAAATATCACCTTAAAAACCCCGATATGCGTATGATCCATTCCATCTTGGACACAGACCTATACAAGTTTACGACTTCGTATGCCTACATCAAGCTCTTTCCTTATGCGAAAGGGACATTCAGCTTCACCGACCGGGACGATACGGTCTATACGGACGCTTTCCTCGAACAGCTGAAAGCATCCATCGACCACCTCTCCCAAGTGGCCTTGACGCCGGAAGAGCTGGAGTACATGACCAGCCATTGTCGCTTCCTGCCCCGTGTCTATTGGGAGTGGCTCTCGTCGTTCCGCTTCCATCCGGAGCGAGTGGACATCCGCCTGGACAAGAACCACCACTTGCACATCGAGGTGACGGACTATCTCTACAAAGCCACTCTCTACGAGGTGCCCCTGCTGGCCATCGTGTCCGAAATCCTCAATGAATCCTTGGGACGCATAGCCGACCCGGACTTGGTCATCCGACATCTGGAGCGTAAGGTGGAGTTGTCCAACGCCAATCGCCTCTTCTTTTCCGAGTTCGGCACGCGCAGACGCTTTTCCTTTGAAGTGCAAGACAAGGTCAACGGCTACTTGAAGGAACACGCCCGCTATTGCACCGGTACATCCAATTGCTATTTCGCCATGAAATACCAAGTCAAGCCCATGGGTACCCACCCGCATGAATGGTTCATGTTCCATGGGGCGCAATTCGGCTACAAACATGCCAACTACATGGCTCTGGAGAACTGGGTGAACGTATACGACGGAGACTTGGGCACAGCCCTGGCAGATACCTACACCACGGATGCCTTCCTCAGCAACCTCAGCCGGAAACAAGCCAAACTGTTCGACGGAGTGCGGTGTGACTCGGGCGATGAATTCGAGTTCACCGACCGGCTCATCGAGCGTTACCGCGAGTTCGGCATCGACCCGACCACCAAAACCATCATCTTCAGCAACGCCTTGGACTTCGAGAAGGCGCTCGACATCCAGAAACACTGCGAGGGACGCATCCGATGCTCCTTCGGCATCGGCACCAACCTGACCAACGACACGGGCTACAAGCCGCTGAACATCGTAATGAAGCTGACCCGCTGCAAGATGACCCACAACCAGGAATGGCGCGAGTGTATCAAGCTTTCCGACGACATGGGCAAACACCTGGGCAGCCTGGCCGAAGTGCAGGCCTGCCTCTATGAATTGCATCTGATGGACAATTGACCAAAAATTATGAATACATCCGACATACTCCGCCAACTCTACCTTACGTATATAGGACATG
The DNA here is from genome assembly GCA_018883785.1 of Candidatus Bacteroides intestinipullorum. Classification (GTDB taxonomy): domain Bacteria; phylum Bacteroidota; class Bacteroidia; order Bacteroidales; family Bacteroidaceae; genus Bacteroides; species Bacteroides intestinipullorum. The sequence goes on along the minus strand of JAHLFO010000041.1, from coordinate 21,300 downwards.
AACCCGAAGACATCCGTCCGCTGACTGCTGCCGGATCCAACCGTCGGTACTTCCGCCTTACCGGACAACCCACTTTGATAGGCGTGCAGGGAGAATCGGCCGACGAAAACCGGGCATTCTTATACCTGGCCCGCCACTTCCGGGAGAAAGGTCTGCCCGTGCCCCAAGTCCATGCACACACTGCCGACAACCTCTGCTACCTGCAAGAGGACTTGGGCGATACCCTCTTGTTTGACGTGCTGACCAAAAGTCCTCGCGAAGAGGAAGTCACCGCGAAGGAAAAGCAACTCCTCCGCGAAACCATTCGCTTGCTGCCCGCCCTGCAATGCGTGGGAGCCGAAGGGCTGGACTTCAACCGCTGCTACCCGCAATCCGCCTTCAACCGGCGCTCCGTCCTTTGGGACTTGAACTACTTCAAATACTGCTTCTTGAAAGCTACGGGCATCGACTTCCAAGAAGACCGTTTGGAGGATGACTTCCAAGCCATGGCCGACATCTTGCTGGAAGGACAAGCGGACGAGTGCACATTCATGTACCGGGATTTCCAAAGCCGCAACGTCATGCTGCGCGAAGGGCATCCGTGGTTCATCGACTTCCAAGGCGGACGGCGAGGACCAGTGTACTACGACGTGGCCTCTTTCCTCTGGCAAGCCAAAGCCAACTTCCCCGACGCCCTCAGGCAAGAGCTGGTAGACGAATACATCGACGCCCTCCGGCAATTCCGCCCGGTGGACGAGACCTGTTTCCGCGCCCGCCTGCGCCACTTCGTGCTCTTCCGCACCCTGCAGGTGTTGGGATGCTACGGATTCCGCGGCTACTTCGAGCGCAAGCCCCACTTCCTTCAAAGCGTGCCCTACGCCATAGGCAACTTGCGCTCGTTGCTGAAAAGCCCGTATCCCGAATATCCGTATCTGGCCGGTCTGCTCCAACAACTCACAATGTCCCAGCGGTTCTCCCCCGCTCCGGCAGCCGGCCACTTGGTGGTGCGCGTCACGAGCTTCGCCTATCCCAAAGGCCTCCCCGATGACCCGTCGGGCAACGGCGGGGGCTTCGTGTTCGACTGCCGGGCGATACACAACCCAGGCCGGTACGAACAATACAAGTCGCTGACCGGGCTGGACGAACCCGTCATCCGCTTCCTGGAGGACGATGGAGAGATACTCACCTTCCTCGAACACGTATATGCCTTGATAGACGCCTCGGTGCGCCGGTACTTGAAGCGAGGGTTTACCAGCCTCTGCATCGCCTTCGGGTGTACCGGGGGACAACACCGCTCAGTATACGCTGCCCAGCACGCAGCCCAACACCTCAACGACACGTTCGGCGTGCACGTCGAGCTGGAGCATCGCGAGCGGGGCATCCGGCAAACTTTTCCACAAAACAATATAGTATCAGCATGAAAGCCATGATATTCGCAGCAGGACTGGGCACACGCCTCCGTCCCCTCACCAACCGTATCCCGAAGGCCTTGGTACCTGTAGCAGGTGTTCCCTTGCTCCAACGGGTCCTCTTGAAACTGAAGGACGTCGGCATCACAGACATCACCGTCAACATCCACCACCGGGGCCAGCAGATCATCGACTTCCTCCAAACCCACCGGAACTTCGGACTGGACATCCACATCAGCGACGAACGCACCGCCTTGCTGGACACCGGAGGAGGCATCCTCCACGCACGCCGTTTTCTGGACGGGGACGAACCGTTCTTGGTGCACAACGCCGACATCTTGACCGATGCCGACCTCGACGCCCTCATCGACACCCATCTGAGAAATGGAGACGAAGCCACCCTCCTCGTGAGTCCACGCACCACTTCGCGCTACCTCCTCTTCGACGACAGCCTCCGTCTGCACGGATGGACCCACAAGAAGACCGGCGAAGTGCGTCCCGCGGGCCTTACCGGCACGTACCGGGAGCTGGCCTTCGCAGGCATCCACCTGCTCTCGCCCTCCATCTTCCGGCTCATGGACGAACCGCTGTGGCAAGGACGCCCCTTCTCCATCATCGACTTCTACCTGCACATCTGCCCGCGGGCGAAGGTGTCCGGTTGCCTCTTCAGCGGCACGCACTGGTTCGATACAGGCACGCCGGACACCCTCGGCCGCGCCGAAGCGTGGTACTCCGCCCGCTGACAACCGCTGCGCACCACCATAGGAACGGGCAGCCACGGACAACATCCGTGAAGCGGAATACGCGTCGAGCAAGGCATTCTCCACCACGAGCCGCTGCGAACTGACATGCGTTTTGCCATTCACCGTGCGGCTGTGCACCCACGCCACCCCCGCCCCGGCGAGAACTGCCCCCGCACCCAAAGCTCCGCCTACAACGCTGAACCCCTCGGCGGACGCGATGCCGCGCAGCCGGGTCGTGTCTGCCGGGTCCAGACAAACACAGGCCGCAGACAGGGTGACGTAGGGATGCCCGTCTTGGGTGTCCACATGCTGCCTGAGCATCAGAAAAGAGATGCAATCGCCGTAACAAAAATCGTCGTTGTGCCTCACCACAGCTTGGGCAAACTCGCGCACGGTAGTGGCATCGCCAATAATCAGCGTGCCTAAAGCGATGTCCGTAGCCGGTATCTCCCCGCTCACCTGGACTTCGGGCAACGAACCTTGCGACACCACATAAGGTGCCACGACAGCAGCCCCCATGCGGGCCATGCCCTTCTCCAAATACACCGGCGAAGACTGTAGATTGGTACTCATGAAGCGGTTATAGTCCGTCTGTCCGGCGGCTTTGACCTCGAAACAGCCTTTCAGGCAAGGTTGCAACGCCTTGTACACCGCAAGCACGTTGGCCCACTTCATGCGCTGCCGCATCTGTGCCTCGGTCCGTGGATTCTTGACGGATGCGGGGACACTGCGTACAATCTGTTGTCCCCCACGGACGAAGTAGACCAAATCGCCCACTCGCCCGGAAATCTTGTTGTTCAAATCGGTACATTTGCTCATAGAAATAAAGATTTAGATTCAATTCCAATTGCCGCAAATGTAATCATTTCTCCAAAACCAGCCAAATATTTCATTAACTATTTTAACTAAACTCGTCAAAAAACCATATTCCACCCATATCCAATAAGCGAGATAACGGAGGGATAACGAAGGGATAACGGAGGGATGGCGAAAGAAAAAAACAACTGAACATAAAATCTTGCCCCAAAACAATGCTGTATACGGAGAAAACTCCGTAACTTTAGCCCGCGAAAACAAAAACAGATAAAAGCATCAAACTTGATTAACATAAACTGACTATGGGATATGTGGTAGGATTACCGCTCGATGGAGCAGCCAATGAGAAGGATTATCAAGTACGTTTCGGCAAGAACATGATGTGGCAGGAGGAGGTACGCTCGCCCCTGTTGCCTGCTGAGTGGGCGTTGCAAAGCGGCATACAACTGACTTGGCCGCACGAAGGCACGGACTGGGCACCGATGTTGGAGGAGGTGGAACGGTGCTTCACGGACATCGCCCGCGAGGTGGCCCGGCGCGAACGCCTGCTGATCGTGCATCCCCGTCCGGAAGAGATCCGGCGGAGACTGGCCGATGCCGCCCTGCCCATGGACCGCATACGCTTCGAGGCGTGCGAGACCAACGACACGTGGGCACGCGACCACGGCGCCATCACGATGCTGGACGTGGACGGCCCCTCGCTGCTGGACTTTACCTTCAACGGCTGGGGACTGAAATTTGCTGCGGACAAGGACAACCTCATCACCCGCCAACTCGTGAAGGGCGGTTGCCTGAAAGGCACGTACGCCAACCGTCTGGGCTTTGTACTGGAGGGCGGTTCCATCGAGAGCGACGGGCTGGGCACGTTGCTCACCACCAGCCAATGCCTGCTGTCGCCCAACCGCAACGGACAGATGAACCAAATGGAGATAGAAGAATATCTGCGCCGGACGTTCCACCTGCAACGGGTGCTATGGCTGAATCACGGCTACCTGGCGGGCGACGACACGGACAGCCACGTGGACACCTTGGCCCGATTCTGCGACCCGGAGACCATTGCTTACGTGAAGTGCAGCGACCCCGACGATGAGCACTACGCAGAATTGTCGCTCATGGAGGAGGAACTAAAGGCCCTGCGCACTGCCGACGGAAAACCCTACCGCCTGCTCCCCCTCCCCATGCCCGCCCCCATCGTCTCGGAAGGCGAACGCCTTCCCGCCACGTATGCCAATTTCCTCATCCTGAACGACGCGGTGCTCTACCCCACATATACCCAGCCGGAGACGGACGCGCAGGCCGCCGACGTGCTCCGCGAGGCTTTCCCCGGACGGGAGATTACAGGCATCGATTGCCGCCCGCTCATCAAGCAGCACGGGTCGCTGCATTGCGTGACGATGCAGTATCCGGCGGGGGTGATGACATTTTAGTGATTAGTGATAAGTGGTTAGTAAAGCGTTCACTGGTAGCATACTAATCACTTATCACTAAACACTTATCACTAAACACTTATCACTAACCACTTATCGCTAAACACTAATCACTAATTATATGGCAAGGACACTAAAAATCGGAATCATCCAACAGGCCAATACGGCCAACATGCACGAGAACCTGATGAATCTGGCACACAGCATTGAGGCGTGCGCTGCGCACGGTGCCGAACTAGTCGTGCTGCAAGAGCTGCACAACACGCTCTACTTTTGCCAGACCGAAAATACAAACCTCTTCGACCTCGCAGAACCTATACCCGGTCCTTCCACCGGCTTCTTCTCCGAGATTGCCGCTTCACTGGGCATCGTGCTCGTCACCTCGCTGTTCGAGAAACGTGCTCCGGGCTTGTACCACAACACCGCCGTGGTTTTCGAGAAAGACGGAAGCATTGCCGGGAAATACCGCAAGATGCACATCCCCGACGACCCCGCCTACTACGAAAAGTTCTATTTCACGCCCGGTGATCTGGGCTTTGAACCCATCCAAACTTCGATAGGACGGCTTGGCGTATTGGTCTGCTGGGACCAATGGTATCCGGAGGCTGCCCGCCTGATGGCACTGAAAGGAGCGGAAATCTTGATTTACCCCACCGCCATCGGTTGGGAAAGCACTGACACTGACGATGAGAAAGCCCGCCAGCTGAATGCGTGGATCATAGCCCAGCGCGCCCACGCCGTATCCAACGGCTTGCCGGTGGTCAGCGTCAACCGTGTGGGGCATGAGCCAGACCCGTCGGGACAGACCAACGGCATCTTGTTTTGGGGAAACAGTTTCGTAACCGGTCCACAAGGGGAGATTTTGGCACAAGCCGACAACGACCGCCCGCAGAATTTCGTGGTCACCGTAGATATGGAACGCTCGGAAAACGTACGTCGCTGGTGGCCTTTCTTGCGCGACCGCCGCATTGATGCCTACGAGGATCTGACAAAACGGTTCAGGGATTGAACGTCAACCGACGGTTCATGACAAACTGCACGCCGCCATAGACAAAAAGGCCGAGGAACTGGGCAAGGTACTCGTTGCATCCCAGCAACTCAACCAAGACAACAAGGAAAAAGAACTGCGCCACGTAGGCCAGTCCGAATGCAAGGGAAAAGAGCAACACTTGACGCCAAGTGTTGCCTTTTTTATCCGTAGGGAATATCCAATATTTGGACCACACGAAATTATGCGCCTGGGCCACGACGTAGGCCGTCACGTTGGAGAGCAGGTAGTTGACATCTGCCACGTGCATCATCGCCCAAACAACAAATGCGGTGATCAGCGCATTGAGTGTGCCAATCACCGCGAAACGGAATATCCGAGTAGTCTCCTTCATTTTAGTTTGTTAGTTTCTGAGTTATTAAGTTTTTTCGTTGACTAGTTAACGAGAACTCAAAAACGTATAAACTTAAAAATTAAAAAACTCATTCACCTATAAACTTACATTCAGTTTCAACTCTTCCAGCTGCTTGGGTTCCAAGGCAGAGGGAGCATCAAGCATGACGTCGCGCCCACTGTTGTTCTTGGGGAAAGCGATGCAGTCGCGTATGCTGTCCAAGCCGGCAAAGATGCTGACCCAACGGTCCAAACCGTAAGCCAGGCCGCCGTGGGGAGGTGCGCCATACCTAAAGGCGTTCATCAAGAAACCAAACTGCTCTTGCGCCCGTTCGGGGGTGAAGCCCAAAATCTCGAACATCTTGGCTTGGAGCTGCGAGTCATGGATACGTATAGAACCGCCGCCCAACTCGACACCGTTGCACACCATGTCGTAGGCATCGGCACGCACCGCCTCGGGATTCGTGTCCAACAAAGGGATATCCTCGTCCTTAGGATGCGTGAAGGGATGGTGCATGGCCATCAGACGGTTTTCCTCGTCACTCCACTCGAACATCGGGAAGTCCACCACCCATAAGAGGGCAAACTTGTTCTTGTCACGCAAGCCCAGCTGGCTGCCCATCTCCAATCGGAGTTCGCACAGTTGCTTGCGGGTCTTCATCGCGTCGTCTCCGCTCAAAATCAAAATCAAATCGCCCGGTTTGGCACCAAAAGCTTCCTTCATCTGCTGCAGGACTTCTTGCGAATAGAATTTGTCCACGCTGGACTTGACGTGCCCATCGGCCTCCACACGGGCATAAACCAATCCTTTCGCACCAATCTGGGGTTTCTTTACAAATTCTGTCAGCGCATCTATCTGTTTGCGGGTATAATGTGCAGCGCCTTCGGCACAGATACCGCCAATGTAGGCCGCATTGTCGAATACGGAGAAGCCATAACCTTTCAAGATGTCCATCAGCTCGACGAACTTCATGCCAAAGCGAAGGTCGGGTTTGTCACTGCCATAGTATTTCATGGCCTCTGACCAAGGCATGCGCTGGAAGGGTTCCGTCAGCTCCACGCCACGGATGGTCTTGAATAGGTATTTGGCCATGCCTTCAAAGAGATTGATGACGTCATCTTGCTCCACGAAAGACATTTCGCAGTCTATCTGAGTGAATTCCGGTTGGCGATCGGCACGCAAATCCTCATCACGGAAGCACTTGGCTATCTGGAAGTAGCGGTCAAATCCTGATACCATCAGCAACTGTTTCAAGGTCTGCGGGCTTTGCGGGAGGGCATAGAACTGGCCGGGATTCATACGCGAAGGCACCACAAAGTCGCGCGCGCCCTCGGGCGTGGAACCGACCAAGACGGGAGTCTCCACCTCGATGAAGCCTTGCTCGTCAAGATACTTGCGTACCTCGATGGTCATCTTATGACGCAACTCCAAGTTCTTGCGCACAGCTGTACGGCGAAGGTCCAGATAGCGGTATTTCATCCGGATATCATCGCCGCCGTCCGTATTGTCCTCAATGGTAAAGGGAGGCGTGAGAGATGTGTTAAGCACCTTGAGCGCAGAAACGATGATTTCAATATCACCCGTGGGCAGGTTTGCATTCTTACTAAAACGCTCGTTCACCGTGCCCGTAGCTTGAATCACGTATTCACGTCCCAAGTGATTGGCTTGTTCGCAAAGGTCGGCATCCACCTCTTCGTTGAAAACTAACTGAGTGATGCCATAGCGGTCACGCAGGTCGATGAACGTCATTCCGCCCATCTTGCGGGTGCGTTGCACCCACCCGGCCAGCGTAACCGTTTGATTTACATGTGAAATGCGGAGTTCTCCGCAAGTGTGAGTCCTATACATATCTTATCTAAAATTTCAAATTTGGATATTATCCGTGCAAAAGTACATAAAACCTGTAGACAAAGCATCACAAAGTGCCAAGTTTTTGCAACGGGAAGCTTCATTCTCCGCCACGCTTTTCTTCCATCTTTGCCAACCATTGCTCTTCCTTGCTCTTCAAGTCTTCTGCCAAGCGTTGGAAATAGGCGCGATTCAGCTGCTGCAAGCCGTTGATGTAGTCTTGGGCGCGCTGGAGCACATTGGGCGAATCTTCTTCAGCATCACGGGGGGTGAGCACCCGCAATCCGTGCTTGACAATGCCCACCTCGATGTCCTCGCCCATCATCACAGGGTCGCCGTCATAGTGTGCCACACCGGGTCTACGCCGATGAATCTTCAAATGCTGGCAACGGAAAGTCTTGATGCGACTGTTCTGGTCAATGGTCTTATGAAAAAGCTGATAGGCCAATTGGGGCACGTCCAAGGCGGTGAACGGTTCGAGGATGGTGACATCGAGCAAACCATCGTCCACGGTTGCCTGAGGGGTGATGTAAGCATTATTGCCATACTGCGAGGCGTTGCCACAAGCGATAAGGAAGGCTTTGTAGCGAGCAGTGTATCCGTCCATTTCCAGCTCGTAAGTCTTCGGGCGGTACCGCAGGCTCTCCAGTAAGGTCTTCTGCAGGTACGTCAAGGGGCCACGGCGTCCCGCCTTGGAAAACTGAAGGCTGACAAAAGCATCGAACCCCACGCCACACGTGCAGAAGAAGAGCGTCCCATTGATGCTGCCATAATCGATAGTCTCTATGTTTCCTTCGTTGAGGATGCTGATGGCACGACGCGGGTCGAGGGGTATCTGCAAGTGGCGGGCCAATCCATTGCCCGATCCGCAAGGGATGATGCCCAAGGCCGTCTGTGTGTGCACCAGCGAACGGGCTATCTCATTGATGGTGCCGTCCCCCCCCACGGCCACTACGGCAAAAGCGCCGTCTGCCGCCTCACGGGCAGCAATCTCGACAGCATGACCTGCATATTCAGTCGTGACCACCTTGGATACATAGACGTTCTTGTCCAGCTTCCGATTGACCCACTCCATAATTTGCCGCTTGTCCAAAATGCCGGATATGGGGTTTACGATGAATGTGATTTGCTTCTTTTCGTCCATACGGGATACGCTTGTAGTTCGTCTTGCAAAGATAAGTCTATTTCATCGTTTACCTAATGTTTGCACCTATTTTTTTGGTATTCATTCCGCTGCCTCCATTGCCAACATCTCTTGCAAGACATTCAGAGCTTCTTCCACCGTAGTGATGTCCTTCACCACCATCGAACGCTTGCCATTCTGCTCGCGCAAGTCGCAACGGCGGGTGTATTTCATCATGTAGGCAATGAGCTTGCCGAAAGCTTGGCTCTGGTAGTAAGGACTTTCGAGGTTATGCACCAAGTAGAGTGTCATGCGGCCACCCTTGAGGAAGACTTTCTCGGCACCCAGCCGGGCAGCAATGCGGCGCAGGGGTACGATGCGGAGCAGTTCTTCCGTCTCAGACGGCACGGGGCCGAAACGGTCGACAAGACGGGAACGGAAAGCCTCAACATCCTTGTCGAGGGTCAAGCCGTCCAATTCGCGGTAAAGAAGCATGCGCTCGCTGCTTCCAGTCACATAGTCGGCAGGAAGGAGCAATTCGAGGTCGCTCTCCACTTGGCACTCCTCAACAAATTGTTCTCCGCTAATCTTGCCGCTGTTGTCTGTTTCTTGTTGCTCTTCGACCAAGAGGTCGGCAAACTCGTCCGTCTTCAGTTCGTGTACGGCTTCGCCCAATATCTTCTGATATGTCTCATAACCCAAGTCGGCAATGAATCCGCTCTGCTCGGCACCCAGCATATTGCCCGCGCCACGGATGTCGAGGTCCTGCATGGCGATATGGATGCCACTGCCCAAGTCACTGAAGTTCTCGATGGCTTGCAAACGACGCTTGGCTTCGGGCGTGAGGCTGGACAAGGGGGGAGCCAACAAATAGCAGAAAGCCTTCTTGTTGCTGCGTCCCACACGTCCACGCATCTGATGCAAATCGCTCAAGCCGAAGTTCTGTGCCTGATTGATGATAATGGTATTGGCATTGGGGATGTCTATACCGCTCTCGATGATGGTTGTGGCCAGCAGCACGTCGTAGTCGTAGTTCACGAAGTCGAGAATGATTTTTTCCAACTCCTCGGGTGCCATCTGTCCGTGACCGATGCAGACACGGCAATCGGGGATGTTGCGCTCTATCAATGCTTTTAGCTCGGGCAGATTGGAGATACGGTTGTTGACAAAGAACACTTGTCCGTTGCGGCTCATCTCGAAGTTGATGGCATCGGTGATGACCTCATCGTTGAAGGTGTGTACCTCGGTCTGTATGGGATAACGGTTGGGAGGAGGCGTCTGTATGACGCTCAAGTCGCGGGCACCCATCAGCGAGAACTGGAGAGTGCGGGGAATGGGCGTGGCGGTCATCGTAAGGGTATCTACATTGACCTTCATCTGACGGAGTTTCTCCTTGACCGAGACGCCGAACTTCTGCTCCTCGTCAATAATGAGCAAGCCCAAATCCTTGAACTTGACATCCTTGCCCAAGATGCGATGCGTACCGATGAGGATGTTGACCTCGCCTGTAGCCAATCCCTTGATGACGGCACGTGTCTGGGCGGAAGTACGGGCACGGCTCAAGTACTCCACCCGGCAGGGCATATCCTTCAGACGCTCCTTGAAGGTCTGATAGTGCTGATAAGCCAAGACTGTGGTGGGCACCAAGACGGCTACTTGCTTATTGTCGCACACAGCCTTGAAAGCGGCACGGATAGCCACCTCGGTCTTGCCGAAACCCACATCACCACACACCAGACGGTCCATCGGACGGGCACTCTCCATATCGGCCTTCACCTCGGCCGTAGCCTTGCTTTGGTCGGGTGTATCCTCGTAAAGGAAAGATGCCTCCAACTCGCGTTGCAAAAAACTGTCAGGGCTGAACTGAAAGCCCTTTTCCTCGCGACGTTGGGAATAAAGCTTGATAAGGTCGCGGGCAATGTCCTTGATTTTCTTTTTGGTGCGTTCCTTCAGTTTTTCCCAAGCACCGGTACCCAGCTTGTTCAACCGGGGAGCCTCACCTTCCTTTCCTTTGTATTTGGAGACTTTGTGCAGGGAGTGAATGGATACGAACACCACATCGTCATTCTGGTAGACCAGCTTCATCACTTCTTGCGTAGTGTTGCCATTGGGGATACGCACCAATCCGGCAAAGCGACCCACGCCGTGGTCGGTGTGCACCACATAATCGCCGGGGGTGAATTGGTTTAACTCTTTCAGCGAAAGGGCCACTTTGCCGCTACGAGCCTTGTCGCTCTTGAGGTTGTACTTGTGGAAGCGGTCGAAGAGCTGATGGTCAGTAAAGATACATAGATGCAGGGTGTCGTCGGAAAATCCCTCATGCAGGGTCTTCTCCACGGGAGTAAAAGTGATACGGTCTCCCCTGTCCTCGAAGATGGCACGAATGCGGTCGGTCTGCTTCTGGCTATCGCTACATATATATATGGCATATCCTTTGTTCAGATAGTCCGTGAAGCTCTGCGCCACGAGGTCGAAATTCTTGTGAAAAATGGGTTGCGCCGTGGTATGAAAGGACACGGTGGCATCGGGTGTGCCCGTTGGCTTGCTGCCAAATTCCATGCGCCTGAAGTCCAACGCGCGGACGGTGAACTCGCCTCCGTCGATAAGTTTGCCATCCAAGGAGATGGCACCGTTTTCTTCTGCCTCGCGGGCAGCAATGGCTTGAGGAGTCAACGACTCGTCGTGGACTTGCTGGATACGCTCCCTTAGCCAGAGAAAATCGCGCAGAATCAATACCGTATCCTTAGGCAAGAAATCGAGGAAAGAGACCATGCCCCCCGTACCCTTCTGCTCCAAGTCATGGCTGAGGTCGGGCACAATGACAATACTGTCCTTGGTCTCCTTGGAGAGTTGGGTATCCACCTCGAATGTGCGGATGCTCTCCACCTCGTCGCCAAAGAAGTCAATACGGTAGGGATATTCTGAAGAGAAAGAAAAGACGTCAATGATGCTGCCACGCAAGGCATATTGACCCGGCTCGTAGACATAATCCGTCCGCTCGAAACCGTAGCTGTGCAACACCTCGGTGATGAAAGTCATGTCTACCTTCTCGCCCGCATGGAGTTTCAAGGTCTTCTCGTCCAGTTCGCCACGCGACACGACCTTCTCGGCCAGTGCGTCGGGATAAGTCACCACGCAGAGGGCATGGTCGGCCTTCTGGAGGCGGCTCAATACCTCGGTACGTAATATCTCATTAGCAGCGTCCTTCTGCCCGTACTTGATGGCACGACGGAAAGATGAAGGGAAGAACAACACTTCGGCATCGCCCAGCACTTGCACCAGATCGTGATAGAAATAACCGGCCTCCTCCAAGTCGCCCAAAATGAAGACGTAAGGTCGACGCCCCTGTCCCACCAACACGGAAGAGAAGAGCGAAGCGGACGAAGCACATAGCCCCCCGCAATAAATATGATGAATGGACGGATTGTCTAACAAACGACGGACAGCCTCCACATTCGGGTGGGAGGCGTAGAGTTGTTGCAGCTCGTTTAGAATCATAATTGCTCGTTTTATCGCCGCAAAAGTACAAAATTATCCCCCAACTTGCGTGGGGATGTGCGGGAAAAGCTGTACTTTTGTCGGAAATATCACGCGTATGGACAACACTTCAGACAGCATCGTCATCATCCCAACCTACAATGAACGGGAAAACATAGAGAACATCATCCGTGCCGTCCTCGGACTGGAGCATGGTTTCCACATCCTCGTAGTAGAGGACAACTCACCCGACGGCACCGCGGACATCGTCAAACGACTGCAACGCGAGGAATTTGCCGACCGCCTCTTCATGCTACAACGGGCGGGTAAGCAAGGATTGGGCACAGCCTATATCGCCGGCTTCCGCTGGGCACTGGAACATGACTATGAATACATCTTCGAGATGGATGCTGACTTCAGCCACAACCCTGCCGACCTGCCACGCCTCTACGCCGCCTGCCACGACCAAGGGGCGGATGTGTCCATCGGATCGCGCTATGTCAGCGGGGTCAACGTGGTCAATTGGCCCATGGGGCGCGTGCTTATGTCCTACTTCGCCTCGAAGTATGTGCGCTTCATCACCGGCCTGCCCATCCATGACACCACGGCTGGCTTCGTATGCTACCGGCGGAGCGTCCTCCAGACCATCCCTTTAGACCACATCCGCTTTAAGGGTTATGCCTTCCAGATAGAAATGAAGTTCACGGCCTACAAGTATGGTTTCCGCATCCAAGAGGTGCCCGTCATCTTCATCAACCGCGAGTTGGGCACGTCGAAGATGAACAGCAGCATCTTCGGCGAAGCTGTCTTCGGCGTCATCCGCTTGAAGTGGGACAGCTTGTGGAAGAAATATCAACGGTGACCCTTTGCCAAACAGTCACAATGCCCCTCAAAGCTCCCCGATATAACAAGAAAAAGATATGAAACGAACCCTAATACACAACGCCACGATAATCAACGAGGGCACGCGCAAGCAAGGCTCTCTTGTCCTAGCGAACGGAAACATTGCCGAAATACTGACCGATGGCCGTCCCCTCTCCGCCCCCTGCGATGAAACCATTGATGCCACGGGTTGCTTCCTACTGCCCGGCGTCATTGACGACCATGTACACTTCCGCGATCCGGGGCTGACGCACAAGGCGGACATCTTCAGCGAAAGCCGTGCAGCGGCTGCGGGTGGAGTCACTTCCATCATGGACATGCCCAATACCAATCCGCCTACCGTCACTCTCGATGCCTTGGAGCAGAAGCAACAGTTACTGGCCGAAAAGTGCATCGTAAACCATTCATGCTATTTCGGCGCGACAAACGACAACTACGACCTTTTCCCCCAATTAGATAAGACACGCGTCTGTGGCATTAAGCTCTTCATGGGCTCCAGCACGGGCAACATGCTTGTGGATCGCATGGACAGCTTGCGGCGCATCTTCGGCGGCACGGACATGCTCATTGCCGCCCATTGTGAGGATCAAGACATCATCCGGCGAAACACAGAGAAATACAAGGCCGAATACGGCGAAGGCGAGCAAATACCAGTCAGCAAACATCCCAATATCCGCAGCACGCAAGCTTGTTACTCCTCATCCAAATTGGCCGTTCAACTAGCTACGGAGGCAGGAGCACGCCTGCACGTCCTCCACATCTCCACCGCCAAAGAGCTGCCCCTCTTCAGCGACACCCCGCTGGACGAGCACAAGAAGATTACAGCCGAAGCCTGCGTGGCCCACTTGCTGTTCGAGCAAAAAGACTACAAGACATTGGCTGCCTGCATCAAATGCAACCCAGCCATCAAGCGCAAAGCCGACCGCGATGCCCTGCGGCAAGCTATCACTACGCCACGGATTGACGCCATCGCCACCGACCACGCTCCCCACTTGCTGACAGAGAAAGCAGGCGGTGCCTTGCGCGCTGCTTCGGGTATGCCGATGGTGCAGTTCTCACTGGTCAGCATGTTGCAACTGATGGAGGAAGGCGTACTGTCGCTGGAAACCATTGTAGAAAAGATGTGCCATAACCCTGCCCGACTGTTCCGCATCGAAGACCGCGGTTTCATCCGCGAGGGCTACCGCGCTGACCTCGTCCTAGTACGCCCGGAGCGTTGGCAACTGACTCGGGAGAGCATCCTAAGCAAATGTGGATGGAGCCCGCTGGAAGGACGTACCTTTGACTGGCGGGTAATGAAGACCTTCATCAACGGACACCAAGTCTATGACCACACCAACGGAGTAGATGATGCTTATCGTGGCGAAGCTTTGCGATTCCATGCTTGACAGCCAAATCTTGACATACCCCGTACACGAAGTAACTCCCTATATCAGTTGGAGTTACTTTTTTCATGCCTGGGGGGTGAGAAGCAGTGAGTCGCAATCGCCAGAAGTTATGGGGCTGATGGCAGATGCCCGCCAAATGCTCATGGAGATGGAGGACGTGGTGCATCCGCAGTGCCTCTATCGCCTCTGCACAGCTGGTGCGGACGGGGATGACCTCGTAGTGGAGGGCACCCGCATCCCCCTGCTCCGTCAGCAAGAGCCACATGCTGATGGCAGCCCTCTGCTGTGCCTAAGCGACTTCGTCCGCCCCATCGCCCTAAGCATGCCCGATCGTATAGGCCTCTTTGCAGCGACGGTACACACCGACCGTGCATTTCCCGACGACCCCTATCGCAACCTCCTCCTCCAGACCCTCATGGACCGGCTGGCCGAGGCAGCAGTGGAGCTAATGCACGCTTATGTCCGCCGTGTGGCGTGGGGTTATGCTCCGGACGAATCCATCAAGATCAACGACATGCTGCAAGGGCGATACCAAGGCATCCGACCGGCTGTGGGCTACCCTTCTCTGCCCGACCAGTCTATCAACTTCATCCTCGACTCTCTACTGGACATGCAGCAGATAGGTATCCGATTGACAGAAAACGGGGCTATGCACCCGCATAGTTCCGTGTCAGGGCTGATGTTGGCTCACCCTGCTGCCCGTTACTTTACCGTAGGACATATTGGGGAGGACCAGTTCAAGGACTATGCCCGCCGCCGTGGACTCCCGCTGGATAAAATGCAAAAGTTCCTGGCCGCACTGCTATGACAACAATCAACAAAACCCTCCCCATTTGAATACATTACACCTATGAGTTTTTCATGGATTTCCGTTACCTTTGCATCGACAAACATTTAAAACCTATTTCAACATGATGACGAAAACATTTAAAACGTGGGCCTGCCTGGCCCTTGCCTTGGCTCCATTGAGCCTGCAAGCACAAGAGAAAGCCACTGTCAGCCTGCATCCTGACAAAGCGGAAAATACAATCAGCCGACACATTTATGGACAATTTGCCGAACACCTGGGCACATGCATCTATGGCGGATTGTGGGTAGGCGAAGATTCATCCATCCCTAACACCCAAGGCTATCGCAACGATGTATTGAATGCCTTGAAGGAATTGTCCATCCCCAACTTGCGCTGGCCGGGTGGTTGCTTTGCCGATGAATACCATTGGATGGATGGCATCGGCCCCCGCAGCGAGCGTCCACGAATGGTGAATAACAACTGGGGCGGCACCGTCGAAGACAATAGCTTCGGTACGCATGAATTCCTCAACCTCTGTGAGCTGCTGGGTTGCGAGCCCTATGTCAGTGGAAACGTAGGTAGCGGTTCTGTGGAAGAAATGGCCAAATGGGTGGAGTATATGACAGCACAAGATGGTCCGATGGCAAAACTCCGCAAACAGAACGGACGTGAAAAACCTTGGAAGGTTCACTTCTTCGGCGTGGGCAACGAAAGCTGGGGCTGTGGAGGCAGTATGCGGCCGGAGTATTATGCCGACCTTTACCGCCGCTATTCCACCTATTGCCGCAACTACAATGGCAACGAACTATTCAAGATAGCCAGCGGAGCCAGCGATTACGACTACAACTGGACGGAAGTGCTGATGAAGAATGTAGGCACCCGCATGAATGGACTCTCGCTGCATTATTACACGGTGATGGATTGGAACAAAAAGGGCTCGGCCACACAATTCAATGACGATGATTATTACGCCACGCTGGGCAAATGCCTGGAGATTGAGGACGCCATCAAGCGACACATCAGCATCATGGACCGCTATGATGCAGCAAAGCATGTAGGCCTCATGGTGGATGAATGGGGCACTTGGTGGGACCAGGAACCCGGCACCATCCCCGGACACCTCTTCCAGCAGAACACAATGCGCGATGCCATGGTCGCTGCCTTGACACTCAACGTGTTCCACAAATACACCGATCGTATCCGCATGGCCAACATCGCCCAAATTGCCAACGTATTGCAGTCCATGATACTGACCCGCGAGGACAAAATGGTACTGACGCCTACCTATTATATATTCAAGATGTACAAGGTTCACCAAGACGCTACATACGTCCCGCTGGATATTGCTTGCGAACGTCGTGTGGTGCGTGAGGACAGGATCGTCCCCACCCTCAGCGCCACAGCTTCGCGCGACGCTGAAGGCATACTGCACTTGTCGCTGGCCAACATTGACCTCAATGAGCCGTGCGAGGTAGAAGTGTCTTTGGACGGCATCAAAGCCAAGAGCGTAACCGGTGAAATCCTGACTTCGAGCCGGATTGACGACTATAACACCTTTGACGAACCCAACAAGATTGCCACAAAAGCCTTCGACAAGGCGCGCATAAGCAAAGGCAAGTTGATGGTCACCATCCCGGCCAAATCCATCGTGACATTGACACTCGAATAAAAGCGATCGCATACCCTAATGAGGGGCGGATATACTCTGCCCCTTCATACATTAAATATACTGTACCCCATGCCAGGCATTTACATCCACGTCCCTTTCTGCAAGACCCGTTGTATCTATTGTGATTTCTACTCTACCACGCGCGATGACTTGAAACGCCGCTACGTCCAAGCACTGTGCAAGGAGCTGAAGATGCGCCGCGATTACCTGAAAGGGGCACCTGTGGAAACCGTCTACTTCGGAGGCGGCACCCCTTCGCAACTGGATGAAGAAGACTTGGCAACCATCTTTGACACCTTGCAGGAAGTATATGGATTGGAGCATGCCCTCGAAATCACCTTCGAGGCCAATCCCGACGACCTCACCGAATCCTACCTGGCGATGCTCCGCAACTTCCCCATCAACCGTGTCAGCATGGGCATACAGACCTTCGACGACGCCACCCTCAGGCTGCTGCATCGCCGGCATACGTCCCAAGAAGCCAAGGAGGCCGTCCGTCGTTGCAAGGAAGCTGGACTGCGCAACGTCAGCATCGACCTCATCTACGGCCTGCCCGGCGAGACGGAAGAGATGTGGGCAAACGACCTGAATGAGGCCCTCAGCCTCCGCCCCCACCACCTGTCTGCCTACCTCCTCACCTACGAGGAAGGCACGCCCCTCTATCGGATGCGGGCAGACCATCAGGTGAACGAAGTCGATGAAGACCTCAGCCTGCTCTTCTTCCAAATGCTGGCAGACACGATGAAGGGAGCGGGATTTATACACTATGAGCTCTCCAACTTTTGCCGCCCGGGCCGGCAGTCCCGACACAACACGTCTTATTGGCGCGGCACCCCCTACCTGGGATGCGGGCCGTCCGCCCACTCCTTCGACACCGTAAGCCGCGAGTGGAACAGCCCCTCCCTCATGGACTACATCACCCAAATAGAACGGGGCGAACGTCCCTATGAGAAGGAAACGCTCACCCCGGATATGCGCTACAACGAATATGTGATGACCGGACTGCGCACGATATGGGGTATCTCGATCTACAAAATTCGCCAACAATTCGGCAGTCCGCGCCTGCGATACCTGGAGCGCATGGCTGCCCCGCACATCGGTCGCGGCACGATGGTTCTGCGCAACGGCCACTTGAAGTTGACGGAGGAAGGCTTCTTCGTGTCGGACGACATCATCAGCGACCTGATGTATATCGGATAGAAACGGCGGGCATAGCCAACTCCGCCCCAGACTCATCGGACAATCAATGGCATTGATCCTCCCCAATCAATGGCATTGATTCCCCCCAATCAATGGCATTGATTGTCTATCGGCTGCGGACTTCATCTGGCTTACGTCCCTACTTCTTCCGAGCTTTCTCCCGCTCCTGGTCGCGCAAGTAGAGGGCGTCGATGATGCCGTCCGCCAGACCGATGACGGGGACATGTACGTACTCTGCCTTGACAATCTTGGCGATGGTCAGGAATATCTCGGCGGCGGGCACGATGACGTCCGCGCGGTCCTCCTTCAGTCCGAAGTCCTTCATGCGCTGTTCGGGGGTGAGGGGCTTCAATTGGTCGTAGAGCGTTTGCAGGGAGGCGATAGGCAAGCGCTGCGTTTCCTTGTCCTTGTCCTTTGCCATGCGGTAGAGCTTGTTGATGTTGCCGCCCGAACCGATGATGTTGATGCCTTGGAAGCCCTGCGTGAGGCGTGCCAGGTCGTCCTTCATCGTCAGCCACGTCTCGGGCTTGACGGCACCGCTGAGGGTGCGCACGGTACCGATGTTGTAGGACAACGACTGCACCAGTTCGCCGTTTACCATGAGATTGATTTCCGTGCTGCCACCACCCACGTCCACGTAGATGAAGTTGCCCGTGCGGTCTTCCAGGCATTCCACGTGGTTGTTGTAGATCATCTGGGCTTCTTCCTGGCCGTCAATGATTTCGATGTGGATGCCCGTTTCCTTCAATATCTTGTTGATGACGGCCTTGCCGTTCTTCGCATCGCGCATGGCCGAGGTGGCGCAGGCGCGGTAGTCCGTCACTTCGTATATCTTCATCAGCTGGCGGTAGGCTTTCATCAGGCGGAGCATCTTTTCCATGCGCTCGTCGGACAGTTTGCCCAGGGCGAACACATCGAAACCCAGCCGCAGGGGGACGCGCAACAGCAACACTTTGGCCAGCCGGCGGCTGACCAGGTTCTCATTCTCTTCTTCTCGTTTAATCAATAGCCGCGCGGCGTTGGAACCGATGTCGATGGCGGCGTAACACTTCTTTCCCATAAATTCTTTTTTTAATATATAGTCAATCTCTTTGTGATACCCTTGTTATGGGCGCAGGCTCTTCCTTTTCCTGCTCAAGGTAATGCTTGTACAGCTCTTCCTGCGAACGGAAGGGGCGCTCCTCGCCTGTGGTCCACGGCAGGTTCTCGCCCCGTCCGTCCACGATGCGGCCCTGGCAGGTGTCGCGCAAGCCATAGTCCACCACCGTACGCAGGTCGGCCTTGATGGCAGGGTCGTAGACTGGGGTAACCACCTCGACGCGGTTGTCCAGGTTGCGGGGCATCCAGTCGGCCGAACCGATGAAGCATTTTTCCTCGCCTCCGGCCGCAAAGATGAAGATGCGCGAGTGCTCCAGGTAACGGTCGATGATGCCGTTGATATGGATGGTTTCGCTGACGCCGGGGATGCCTGTCACCAGCGAGCAGTTGCCGCGCAACACGATGTCGATGGGCACGCCTGCGGCGGATGCCTCATACAGCTTCTTCACCATCACCTGGTCCGTGATATGGTTGATTTTCATCCGGATGTAAGCGGGCTTGCCGGACAGCTTGTTCTTGATTTCGTCGTCTATCAGGCGGAGGAACTTCTTCTTCATCTCGTTGGGCGAGACCAGCAGTTCGCGGAAACGGACGGGCGTATAGGGCTTCTCAATAAAGTTGAAGACATTGGCCACGTCCGTCACCACATTCTTCGCGGCGGTCATAAGCATGAAGTCCGTGTAGATGCGGGCGTTGCCTTCGTGGAAGTTGCCCGTGCTGATGCAGGCAATGTCGTTGCCCATCTTCATGCCGATATGGGTAATTTTGCTATGCACCTTCAGGCCTTCCACGCCGAAGATGACGTGTATGCCGGCATCCTGCATCAGTTTGGACCACGAGATATTCGACGCTTCGTCAAAGCGTGCCAGCAATTCGATGACCACGGTGACCTTCTTGCCATTCCTTGCGGCGTTGATGAGGGCGGTCACCACCTTCGAGGTCTTGGCCAGTCGGTAAAGGGTGGTCTTGATGCTCTTCACGTTCTTGCTGATGGCTGCCTCCTGGAGAACGCGGATGTAATAGTCAAAGCTGTGGTAAGGCACGTGAATGTAGCGGTCGTGCTGCTGGATGAGCTTCAGGAGGCTGACGTTCTCGTCCAGTTCGGGCTTGATGATGGGCGTCCAGGCGGGATATTTCAGGTCCTTGCGTCCACAGTCGGGGAAAGACATCAGGTCCTTGTGGTTGTGGTAGCGTCCCCCGGCCAGGACGGTATCCAGTTTGTCGAGGTTCAGCTTGTTCATCACGCGCTTCAGCAGGTCTTTGGGCATCCCCGAATCATAGATGACACGCAGCGCGTCGCCCTTGCGGCGGCTCTTGACGCCTTTGGAAATCTTCTGGAGCATGCCGTTGCGCAAGTCGTTGTCTATCTCCATCTCGGCATCCTTGGTGAACTTGAAGGCGTATGCCTCGAAGTGCGTGTAGTCCATGCCGCTGAATATCATGGGCAGGCAGAAGCGGATGACATCATCGAGGTACATCAGGTAGCTCTTCACCTCCTTGTCCGGCAGGTGGATGAAGCGTCCGCAGACGGTCACGGGCAGTTCTATCAGTGCATATTCGGGCGCCTTCTTGTTCTCGGCGTGCATCTTCACGGCCAGGAAGATATTATCGTCGGCAGCCTCGGTCAGCTCCTTCACGGCGGAGAGCCAGACGGGGTTGACAAAGCCGCTGAGCTTCTGGCGGAAGAACTGGCGTACGAAGGTCTGCTGGTCTTCGCTCAGCTCATTGTCCTTCAGCAGGAAGATGTTTTCCCGGCGGAGGCATTCCGTCACCTCGTGTATGGCTGCCTCGTATTCCTTGGCGTACTTGTTGTTCAGCTTGGTGATTTGCTTGATGAGCTGGGCGGCATGTTCGCTCTCCTTGCGCACGCTCTTGTCCTCGTACTCCGCGATGCGGCTCAGCGTGGCCATGCGGACGCGGAAGAACTCGTCCAGGTTGTTCGAATAGATGCCCAGGAAGCTGAGCCGCTCCAGCAAGGGGATATTCGGCTTGGTAGCTTCCTGCAAGATGCGCCGGTTGAAGTACATCCAACTCAGGTCCCGGTCGATATAGGCTTCGGGCACGCCTTT
>JAHLFO010000040.1 GCA_018883785.1 Candidatus Bacteroides intestinipullorum | reverse complement strand
GCGAAGCGCACAATGGTTAATGGTTAATGATAAATGGTTAATAGGCTTGTGCATGGTTCCTTTTGCTACGTATTAACCATTAACCATTTATCATTAATCATTGCGGCCTTCGGCCGCTAAATTCCTATTTTTCATCTCTTTTCCAGCCTTACCACATTCTCCACATGATAGGTGTGCGGGAACATGTCCACCGGCTGTACGTGCGTTACGCGGTACTTTGTGTCCAGCAGCTGGAGGTCGCGTGCCTGGGTGGCAGGATTACAACTGACGTAGACGATGCGTTGCGGCTCCGCTTGGAGGATGACCTCTACCACGTCTGGATGCATGCCGGCGCGTGGCGGGTCGGTGATGATGACATCGGGACGTCCGTGTTCACAGATGAAGTTGGGCGTCAGGATGTCTTTCATGTCTCCCGCAAAAAATAGGGTGTTGTCTATGCCATTGATGGCTGAATTGACGCGAGCGTCTTCAATGGCTTCGGGCACGTACTCGATGCCGATCACTTGGCGCGCCTGGCGCGAGACAAAGTTGGCGATGGTGCCCGTGCCTGTGTAGAGATCGTACACCAGCTCCTCGCCCGTCAGCCCCGCAAATTCGCGTGCCACCTGATAGAGACGATACGCCTGGCGTGAATTGGTCTGGTAGAACGATTTGGGGCCCACTTTGAAGCGCAATCCCTCCATCTCCTCGAAGATGTGATCCTCGCCACGGAAGGTATGCACCTCCAGGTCGCCGATAGAATCGTTCACCTTGTTGTTGATGACGTAGAGCAGGGAAGAGATTTCGGGGAAGGTGTCGCCCACATAGGCTAGCAACTGTTCGAACAGTTGCATTTCCATGTCTCCCTGTACCTGCGCCACGAGGATGACCATCAGCTCGCCGGTGGTAGAGGTGCGTATGATCATGTTGCGCAGCATGCCCTCGTGCGTGCGCAGATTAATGAAGGTGTATCCATGGGCGTAGGCATAGTCACGCACGGCGTTACGGATACGGTTGGATATGTCGTCCTGTAGCCAGCACCGCTCGATGGCCAACACCTTGTCGAACGCGCCGGGGATATGGAAGCCCACGGCATTCATCTGCTCGTAGACGACGTTTTGTGTCACCTCCTCGCGTGTCAGCCAGCGTTTGTTGGAGAAGGTGTACTCCAGTTTGTTGCGATATTCCTCGGTCAATTCCGAGCCCAAAATTGGGGAGATGTCGGGCAACTCCACCTTGCCGATGCGGGTCAGGTTGTCCACTACTTGCTTCTGCTTGTACTTTAGTTGTTCGGAGTAGGCCAGACATTGCCATTGGCACCCTCCACACACGCCATAGTGTGCGCAGAAAGGGGTGGCGCGTTTGTCCGAGTACTGGTGGATGCGCACGGCTTGTGCTTCGGCATAATTATGTTTCTTGCGGGTCACTTGGAGGTCTGCCACGTCGCCAGGCACCACGTAGGGCACAAATACCACGAGATTATCCACCCGCGCGATAGCTTTGCCTTCCGCCGCCACGTCCGTGATCAGGATATTCTCCAGCAGAGGGAGTTCTTTCTTCTTTCTTGCCACTTCTTCTTCTATTAATTTATTTACCCGGCAAAAGTACGAATTCTTTCGACATGTAGACGTGTTCTTGGACTCCGAAACACCGCTTTGGGGCGAAAAAAAGGATATTGCAAAGTAGAAATTGCAATTTTTTCACCAAAATTCTGCTCGAAAAGTTTCTTAGTCTTGTGAAATATCCTTAGCTTTGCCCTCAGAAAAATTTGTTCAATAACTTTAGATTGTATCATGGACAAGAAAAGAGTTTATACCTTTGGTAACGGCCAGGCAGAAGGCAGGGCCGACATGCGTAATTTGCTGGGTGGCAAAGGTGCCAATCTGGCTGAAATGAACCTCATTGGAGTGCCCGTCCCCCCGGGCTTCACCATCACCACCGAAGTCTGCACCGAATATTATGAAAAAGGACAGGACAGCGTGGTGGCTGTGTTGAAAGACGATGTGGAGAAATCCATTGCAATGATCGAGAACTTGATGAACTCGAAGTTCGGCGATGTGCAGAATCCCTTGCTCGTCTCCGTGCGTTCGGGCGCACGTGCATCCATGCCCGGTATGATGGATACCATCCTTAATCTCGGTTTGAATGACGAAGTAGTGGCCGGATTGGCACGCAAGACCGGTAACGAACGCTTTGCATGGGACTCTTACCGCCGCTTCGTGCAGATGTATGGTGACGTGGTGCTGGGCATGAAGCCCACCAACAAGGACGACATTGACCCGTTCGAAGCCATCATCGAAGAGGTAAAGAAAGCCAAGGGAGTACGTCTGGACAATGAACTGGACGTGGAAGACCTGAAGACGCTGGTAGTGAGATTCAAGGAAGCCGTGAAGAACGTCACCGGCAAAGACTTCCCCACTGATGTGTACGAGCAGCTTTGGGGAGCCATCTGCGCCGTATTCAACTCTTGGATGAACGAGCGCGCCATTCTCTATCGCAAGATGGAAGGTATACCCGATGAATGGGGCACAGCCGTCAACGTGCAAGCCATGGTATTCGGTAACATGGGTAATACATCAGCCACGGGCGTATGCTTCAGCCGCGATGCTGCTACGGGCGAAGACCTCTTCAACGGTGAGTACCTCATCAACGCCCAAGGCGAAGACGTGGTGGCCGGTATCCGCACGCCGCAACAGATCACCAAGATCGGTTCGCAGCGCTGGGCCGAGTTGGCCGGTGTGAGCGAGGAAGAGCGTGTAGCCAAATATCCATCCATGGAAGAAGCCATGCCGGAGATTTATAAGGAACTGGATGCCCTGCAGACCAAGCTGGAGAACCATTATCACGACATGCAGGATATGGAGTTCACCGTGCAGGAAGGTAAACTGTGGTTCCTCCAGACACGTAACGGCAAGCGTACGGGTGCTGCCATGGTGAAGATAGCCATGGATATGCTCCGCCAAGGACTCATCGACGAGAAGACCGCCCTGATGCGTTGCGAGCCGAATAAACTGGACGAACTCCTGCACCCCGTATTCGATAAGGAAGCTTTGAAGAAAGCCAAAGTCCTGACTCGCGGCTTGCCCGCTTCTCCGGGTGCTGCTTGTGGACAAATCGTGTTCTTTGCCGATGATGCCGCCGCATGGCGTGCTGCCGGCAAGCGTGTAGTGATGGTCCGCATCGAAACCTCTCCTGAAGATTTGGCCGGCATGACGGTGGCCGAAGGTATCCTGACGGCTCGTGGAGGTATGACTTCGCACGCTGCCGTAGTGGCTCGTGGCATGGGTAAGTGCTGCGTATCCGGTGCCGGTGCTTTGAATATCGACTATAAGAAACGTACTGTAGAGGTAGATGGTGTTACGCTGAAGGAAGGCGACTTCATTTCGTTCAACGGTAGCACGGGCGAGGTATACGAAGGTAAGGTGGAAACGAAAGCCGCCGAGCTCTCTGGTGACTTCGCCGAATTGATGAAATTGGCCGACAAATATGCGCGCCTGCAAGTACGTACCAATGCTGACACGCCGCACGATGCAGCTGTTGCACGTAGTTTCGGCGCCGTAGGTATAGGTCTGTGTCGCACGGAGCACATGTTCTTCGAAGGTGAGAAAATCAAAGCTATGCGCGAGATGATTCTTGCCGAGGATGCCGAAGGCCGCAGCAAGGCACTGAAGAAAATCCTTCCGTACCAGCAGGCCGACTTCAAGGGCATCTTCAAGGCAATGGCCGGATATCCCGTCACCGTCCGCTTGCTCGATCCGCCCTTGCACGAGTTTGTACCCCACGATTTGAAGGGACAGGAAGAGATGGCCGAGACCATGGGTGTTGACTTGAAGTACATCCAAAAGCGTGTAGAAGCACTTTGCGAGCACAACCCGATGCTGGGTCACCGCGGATGTCGTCTGGGCAATACTTATCCCGAAATCACACAGATGCAGACGCGTGCTATCTTGGGGGCTGCTCTCGAGTTGAAGAAGGAAGGCATTGAGACACATCCCGAAATCATGGTGCCGTTGACCGGTATTCTCTATGAGTTCAAGCAGCAGGAAGAAGTAATCCGTGCCGAAGCCGCCAAGCTTTTCGAAGAAGTGGGCGACAGCATAGATTTCAAGGTAGGTACGATGATTGAAGTTCCGCGTGCCGCTCTGACTGCCAACCGTATCGCTTCGTCCGCCGAGTTCTTCTCCTTTGGTACCAACGACTTGACACAGATGACCTTTGGTTATTCGCGTGACGACATCGCTTCTTTCCTCCCAATTTATCTGGAAAAGAAAATCCTGAAGGTAGACCCCTTCCAAGTGCTCGACCAAAATGGTGTCGGCCAGCTCATTCGTATGGCTACGGAGAAAGGTCGCGCCGTCCGTCCCGACTTGAAGTGTGGCATCTGTGGTGAACACGGGGGTGAACCCTCATCCGTGAAGTTCTGCCATAAGGTAGGCTTGAACTATGTTAGCTGCTCACCCTATCGTGTTCCTATTGCGCGCTTAGCTGCGGCGCAGGCTGCTATTGAAGACGCAAAATAAGTACTTAACTTACAGATAATTAGGCGGTAATCCATCGTTTTGAATGGGTTACCGCCTATTTCTTTTATATGCAAAATATACGGTTTTCGTGTATTATGAATACAAAAAATTACAGTATATTTGCAGAAAAATAAGGGTGTAATTACAGTAAAATTACACTGCGATTTGAGGATATAAGGTAATGAACATCAATCTCTAATAAAAAGGATATGGCTACATTCTCTGCATGTGTACGTAATCAGCGGAAGGACGGATATTATCCAGTGTATATCCGTATCTCGCATAAGTCGGCTCCAGACTATATCAAGACGGATAAACTGGTAAATGCAAAAGGGCTCACTAAAAGCAGGGATATCAAGGATCCGTTCGTAGTAAAGTACTGTGCTGACCGCATAGCAGAGTATATTGAGAAACTGAATAAGGTGGATATACGGAACTGGACGGTAAAGGAGGTGAAGGCTTATTTACTATCATCGGATGAAGATATTTGTTTCTCGGATTATGCGCGAAAATACTATGCTGCAATGTTCAATGCGGGGCAGGAGAGAAATGCGCGAAATTATGAACTGGCTTTCCAACATTTGGAAAGGTTTGCGGGAACAACCAAGGTTATGTTTTCGCACCTTACTTCAACATTCATCAATGCGTGGATAAACAATCTTTCTACAACCAAGAGGGCTAAGGAAATGTATCCCATCTGTGTAAGGCAGATATTCAAGGCGGCTCTACTGGAGTATAATGATTATGATAATGGTATTATCAGAATCAAGACGAATCCGTGGGCAAAGGTGAAGATTCCGGAGGCTGATACTCCTAAGAAGCGTGCCATATCGCCTGAGGAGTGCCGACGTTTCTTTTCGGCTCCCATACCGGAGAGCAAGATGAAAATGCCTCTGGCTGAACTTGGCCGTGATGTGGCCATGATGGTGCTTTGCCTGGCCGGTATCAATACGGTGGATCTCTACGAAATGAAGAAAGAGGATTATGAGAATGGAATTATCAAATATAAGAGAGCTAAGACAAAGAAGTTTCGTGCTGATGATGCCTATATTGAAATGCGGGTGCCGGCCATCATACATCCAATCGTTGACAAATATCTGAATAGGGACAATGATACCGATTGGTTGTTTTCCTTCCATAAAAGGCATTCGACCTCGGACAGTTTCGGGGCGAATGTTAATATAGGCATTAAGCAAATCTGCAAAAGTCTGGGTATGGCGAAGGAGGATTATTATTGTGTGTACACTTTCCGCCATACTTGGGGTACAGTGGCGCAGAATGATTGTGGGGCTTCCATATCTGAAGTGGCATTTGCTATGAACCATGCCAGCGGGCATCAGGTAACGCGTGGGTATCTGAAGATTGATTTTACTCCGGCTTGGGAATTGAACGAGAAGGTGGTAAACTTCATATTCTTTACAGAAGAAGAGGGTAGTCGTTGTGCAAAGGAAGAGGTCGTGTGCCGCTTGTCTCCCAAGTACATGGTGCGTGGGGAGATGTATTTCCGTGGGCGTTTGCTTTATGAGTTGGAGGATGTCGGTTTCAATAATAAGGATGAGGTCATCAACGCTTTGGCGAAACATGTTCCGGATGATATTCCGATTCGCTCAATGCTCCAGTTTCGTATAGTAAATGTGGATAAGGGGAAGGAAGCGATTTATGAACGGATGAAGGGGGGAAGTGTGTGAAACGCTTCCCCTTTTATTATTAATAGTATAAAAGTAGTATAGCTATTCGTTCTCTTTCGACAATTCTTTGAGGTCATCCTCCACGCTGTTTTCTTGGGTAATTGTTGCGTCGAGCGAGACGGCTTGTAGTGTGGGGATACCAAATTTCATCAGGTCTACATATAGTTTTACTTTCTCTTTGGGTTCTTTGATGCCTTTCCAGGTGTCGATGGCTTCGTCGAAATTGTCTTCCAAGAACATACTGATTCGGGTACGCAAGTCCTTTTTCACCTTATTGGGCGTTTCGGCCTTGCGTCCTCCTATCTTTTTATGTCCTTTCTGAAACGGCATATCTCTATCTAATCAATTGGCAGTTTATATACTTACCCTGCAAAGGTATCGGCCTATTTTTGTCCCATGACGATAAAAATGTAAAGATATGGGATTTATAGGAGGAATTATTGGCGGTGTAACTTCAGCTGCGGCCGGAATAGCAAGTGGAATAGCCGGTAGGAAAGCGGCTAAAAGGAATGAGGCTATACTTAATCAGGCACAGGATCGTGCGCAAGACTGGTATGACCAAGAGTATTACAGTGACTTTACTCAGCGTAGTGATGCGCAGGCGGCACTGAATTCTGCCCGGGAAATTCTTGACGAGCGGTATAAGCGAACACAAGGCTCGGCGGCGGTGACCGGTGCGACGGATGAGAGCGTGGCCCAGCAGAAGGCGGCCAACAACCAGGTCATTGCGGATGTGACCAGCAATATTGCCGAAAGGGCTGATGCCTACAAGGAGCAGGTGCGTTCCAACTATGAGAATCAGCTATCAGCCATCGATGAAGCGCGGATGGGGATAAATAATCAGCGTGCACAGAATGTGGCAACGGCTGCGCAAGGGGTTGCAAAGGCAGGCCAATCTTTATCTGGAATACTATAACAACTATGTCTACACGAATCGACAACATCAACGAGCGCAGGGCACGCAGGCAGGCACAGGCACCCTCACCGCTACCGAACGCCACGCAAGCGAGTACGCCTACGGAACCAGCGGCAAGCGTAACGCCATCGGCGGGAATGATGCCGGCGCAACCGGTGGCTGCGGCGCAGGTGGTAGGCCGTGCCAATCCGGCAAACGCGCCTGTCCCGACCATCAACCCGGAATCCACCACGCAGGAATCCATGCGACGTGTGGCCTTGCAGAACATGGATGAAGAGCAGTTCCGCAGTGCGCAAGAGGGCATGAACGCCTCCGACAAGGAGTATTGGAGCGAGCAGGCGCGGCTGAACCCGCTGAACACGTATGCCAATCTCCGGAACTACTTTGCCAGCGAGGAGACGCCGGACGAACGCCGAAAGCGTGAACGTCGTGAGCATCTTGGCCAGGTGTTTGCCAATTTGGGCAACCTGATCGGCAATGCGGCGCAGCTCTATTACACGGCCAAAGGTGCGGTTCCTGCTGATTTGAATGCGGGTGCCTTTGCGGAGAACGAGCGGATGCGGCGCATCAAGGAAAAGCGGGATGCGCTGAAGGCCCGGCAGGATGCGATACTGGCAGAAGCCAAGGGGGATGATATCCGCAATGCCTATAACATCCGTCTGGCACGGGAGAAAGCCGCGGCTGATGCTGCTGATAAGCAGAAAGGACGGGACTTGGACTTGATGAAGTTCGGCATGAAGCTGAAGGCGGACAAGGACAAGGCGGATGCCGACCGGAAGCTGAAAGAACAGCAGGCGAAAGAAACCGGACGGCATAACCGGGCGATGGAAGCCAATGCCGCACGGGCACAAGACAAGATTGTGGACAGCGTGATTGGCGCCGACGGGAATATCTACACCCGTAATACCCGGCTGACGGAGAATGAGGCCCGGCAAATCGTCAATTCTACAGGCCTCAATGGAGAAGATTTAAGGCCGTTCATCACCAGGAAAGTCACCAAAGGCGACTATGGGCAGCAGACTGTGAACGAAGAAGTCGATTGGATGGCCGCTGCGGCATACGCCTTGGAGAACGGGATGGTTTATCCGGAAGAGTTGAGAAGCCGAGGCTTCAAACTGGGTGGAGGCATGTATCCGCCGGAAAAGAAGTCCGCCCCATATATGCGAAACAACAACAATTCAAAAAAAGCTCCTTATGCAAGACAATAATAACAGGCAACAAGAAACGAGGAAGTGGCTGTATGAATCCCTGTCCGGCAACGGTTATGATCTGGGCAGCTACGAAGACTTCGACAAACATGCCGATGAAAAAGAGACCCGTGAGTGGCTGTACAATGCCGGGAAGGAATCCGGCTTGGAGCTGGGCAGTTATGCTGATTTTGACAAGGGCATGGGGTATGTTTCATCGTCCCCTACCTCCGTCGCCCAGCAGGTGATTGACGAGTACGACCGGGCCAATCAGTCCTCAATGAATACTGGATCAGTCCTCAATGATAACTCTGCCGGTTCTCCAAAGATACCTGGTTACGATGCCGTTGGTAGATTATACGAACTGATGGAAAGAAATAAGCCATCACTTAATGAACTGGTCAAAAAGAACAGTCAGGATAAACCAGAATCAGTAAACGATAGGGACACCTTTCAAACTCCCATATATGAAAATGCTTTGCGTGTAGCTAACCGAATGCGTAAAGAACAAGCAATGCGCAGTGAAGATTATGGTTATCGTCCATCAATTGCGGAACCAATCGAGAGAAAGAAGAATACATTCGAACAGGAGGAAGAACGTCGTATTGATGAGCTTTATCATCCCAAGAAAGTAGAAAACGAATCCGATGTACTGGAAAACTACCGTAATCGCTTTGTTTTATCTATTCGTGGTGGCAAGTTGGACAGTGAACTGGCTGAAAAACGTGGGGAAGTAGAAGCAAAATATCTTCAGGCGTTTACTCAATCTCCCGAATATCAAGACTTGCTGCGACTTGGCGCATCAGCAGAAGAAATAAATGAGAAGTTCTATCAACAGTATGGAGATGCTATCAATGGAGAGCTACGACCATACGAGAACGCGATTTTTCAAGAAATGGCAAACCGCTATAGAGGGCGTATACAGGAAGAGTTTACTCAACTTCAAAAACAACGTTCGACTGATCAACTGAAAGCATTGGCCGGAGAAGTTGACGAATTGTCCAAACAAGCGCATAAGAACCTACAACGTCGTGCTCCAAGCAGCGGAAACGCCATGAATGCGTTGATGGGAAGTCGAAATTATACCCAATCATCCGAAGAAGAACGCCGCCAAGTCGGTATGCTTAATGCCGCTAAACGGTTGATAGAGCAGTCGCAAGAAATCGTGGCTGAAGCCGGAAAGCAAGGAGGTACTAACTTCGTGGCCGGATTGGGACGCGGACTGCGCGATAACATGGATTGGGAAAACTTCACTTTCGGACTGGCGGATATGGCCGATGCACTATATTTGAACAACGCCCTCGAAAAATATGAGGCTGGCAATACGCTGAGTGAAGCCGAGCAAAAACTGCTGGAGGCATCCGCCGTCAACATGGCCATACAAGGTTTTTATTCCTCCGACTTGGGGCGTGGCTATAATGCCGGGCGTGTTACAGCCGAGAGTCTGCCTTTCATGCTGGAGTTCATCGCTAATCCTATCTCGGGCAGCAGCAATGCCATCGCCAAGAGCCTGCTGAAGTTCGGCCTCCGCCGTTTTGGTCGTGCTGGGAGCTTTGCAGCACGTGTGGCCGGAAGCACCGGAGCAGCACTTGGCATGACTGGAACAACCGGAGTACCCCGCGTGGTATCGGGAACCATGGAGCGGCTGAATCAGAACTACGATTACTACCTCGATGAGAACGGAGATTTGCAAGTGCAGAAGACGGGTAATGTGGGGACGCTGGAAGCCATGGGAAAATCAATCGCCTCTACCGCTTTGGAAAACCAGTCGGAAATGGTGCTGAACGCCTTCCGAGTGTTCCGCCCTTACCTGCGTCAGTTGGAGAAAGCACTACCAGGCGGGGTGAACAGCTTCATGCAGATGGTCAAGGAATCACGCCCCGGCCAATTGT
The DNA here is from genome assembly GCA_018883785.1 of Candidatus Bacteroides intestinipullorum. Taxonomy (GTDB): domain Bacteria; phylum Bacteroidota; class Bacteroidia; order Bacteroidales; family Bacteroidaceae; genus Bacteroides; species Bacteroides intestinipullorum. The sequence goes on along the minus strand of JAHLFO010000040.1, from coordinate 58,777 downwards.
ACAGGGAAGTGAAGAGCAATCCCACACTTCGCGAACTAGTGCAGCGCACACAGTTCCAAGGGTTTCCACAGGAATATCTGGAAGAAGTGTACAGCAATTTTTCCAATATCCCGTTGGGCGATATGACGCTGGAAGAAGCCACCGACTTTGATAACAATCTCGACATCATACTCGGTTTAACACCTACCTTCTTGGCATTTGGTATGATAGGTGTCGGAAGCATGGCTACAGAACGCTATCAGAACCGTAAACATATGGAGCGGATCTTCGGAAAAATGACCGATGAGCAGCGTAAGAAGTTCGAGGAGTTGCAACGAATGTCAAAGATAAACGGCAACGAGGACATCAAGAATTTCATTAAGATTACGATGGCCGACCCGGAACTAACACAAGAACAGAAACGCGATGAAATAGATTATGCGTTTGCTATCGCCAAGCAGAATGCCATGGATGAGATTCAAGAAGCGGAAACGCAAGACCGGATAGATACGGAGACGGAGGACATTGCCGGACATTCTGACCCAAGTACCAATACGTACACGGAGGCTGAACGCATCTATATGAACGATGTGGGCGAATGGGTGAAAGAAACCGGCTATATCGTCGGATGGCAAGACCCGGAGAAAGAAAGATTCCCCTATTGGATACCTGAAGGAGTTGAGTTCACGCCAGAGAATACGAGGTTGCTAAGACCAGGTGAATGGGACGCAACTACGGTAAAGTCCATGCCTACACAAGAAGTCATCGACGAGACGGCACAGGCCATACGCGAGGATGCTGCGGCACAGGCACAGCGTGAGAGCACGTATAGCCCGGATATCGTCCCTCCGTCCATCGGAACCACCTTCACCGATGGAGCGGCACAGTACAAGATAGCCCAGCAGAATCCTGATAATCCCAATGGCGGCTGGCTGGCCACTCGCACCACCGTGGATGAAAAGGGCAAGCCCAAGGAGGAAGTCGTTGAAATCACAGATGAACAATACTACAACGCCATGCAGGCGCAGATTGATGCAGAGGAGGCGGCATCACGGCAGGAACAACAACCTGTATCATCTACCAATCAGGCTCAAAGTAACGGCCAATCCGGCTCGGAGACCGCGCCTTCGAGCCTGCAAGGCGAAACCTCGCCGGGAGCGAGTGAAACCGTAATCCCTACCGACGAGAAAGGAAACCTGCTTTATCACCGCGCCCCTGTGGATCGTACTGTCTCCTCCATCAACAGCGAAGGACTGGAGCCGGACGAAGTGGATGCGTTTGTCCAGGCCAACAAGGCTGCATCGGCCAAGTTGCTGAGGAACATAGAGGGAAAAGCCCCCAAGATGGGTACAAATATTGCTCAATACAAGAAGGCTAAGCAGGAATGGCAGGCACGAGTGGATGATGCCCAAGCACAGGTGGACTACTGGAACCAAGTGGCCGACGCCATCCAATCGCAGCGTACGCAAGTGGGAGATGCCACAGCGGAGGACATCCTTTCGATGGGCGAACCCATGGACGGCCACGAACTGGCGGCACAGATGCTGGCTACGGGCAAACTGCCCCTTTTGCAGGCCGACTTCAAACGCGAGACAGGGTATAAGGGGAATGAAGCCCGTGCGTTGTTCGGCCTCTTTGCCAGCGAGGCCAATGGCGGCATGACGATAGAACGTGCCGGGGAACAACTGATGCTGGCCGACCAGGAAGCCGGCACGAACTTCTTCGACCAGTCCGACCCGAACGCCGGGCGCAATGCCATCCTTGACGTGCTTTCCGAAGTGCGTACCCGTGGCGACCTGACGAACTATATCCGACGGAACCGCGAAGCGATGGCCGAACGCGAACGCCAGGCTGAGTATGATGCCTATGCCGATTGGTGCGACCGCGAAATGCACATGACGACGCCGGAGGAATACGAAGTCTACCAGGAGTATGTGAGCGAAAATAATCCGTATGAAGTTGTGGCGGTTGAGGAATTAGACCGTATCTTTGCGGAAGCCGAAGAAGAAATTCAAACCTACTTAAACCAACAAGACAATGGACAACAAGGAACAAGCGAAAATGGAAGCAGCCCGGATAGTGGACCGTCTGAACGCGATGAGCCAGCAGGAGCGGCTGGAAGCAGGAAAGCAGGCGTATCAGTTCTGCCTGAAGCACAACCTGTTCTTCCGGGGCAAGTACAAGGACGAACTGAAGGAGCTGCAAGCCAACCCGGCCCGGCTGATGATGGAGTGCGTGCTGAGGAAGGAACTGTATCTGAAGGCACATCCGGAGGTGAAGGAATAGAAAATCAGATAAATGATGAGAATAACGAAATAAATGTCGTATCTTCGCAGAGTAATCAAAATGATACAGAAAATGAACAAGGAGAAGTGGCAGGCATATCAGGAGAAAGTAGCAGCCTCGATGGAGAAAATGAGGCAGCAACCATTCTCCGTAGAGCAGGCGATAGAACAGCAGCGTCGGATGGACGAGGCAGCTGGACGAAAGAATCCCTTCTTGGGGATGTCGTTCGACGAAGTAAGGAAAGCCAGACTTGGATTGAAGACATCCAATCAATAGCCGGGAAGCATCTGCTGCGTGGCGGCGAGAACGATGTCTATTTGTCCTATGACGGCAAGTCAGTCATTAAGGTAAACGACTTCTCCTATCTACCGGACAATTCCACAAACTTTGATAGTTTTATGAACCGGGTGGACGCTCATAACGAGCTGTTCCCCAACGATGCCATTACTATTTTAGGATTTACCCGAAATAGTGAAGGGAGGATTTCTGTTGTCTTGTCACAACCCTACATCGGCAATGCCCGTGAAGCTACGCAAGAGGAGATAGACAATTTCCTTGAAGGTATGGACTTCTATACGGATATGTCCGGAAACTGGACGGACGGCACGTTTGACATTGCCGACACAAAGCCCAACAATGTATTGGTGGATGCAGATGGAAATCTTCATTTCATAGATGTGCTACCATACGATAGCAGGAAACCGGGGAAGATGCTCGTTATTCCCCCAACGCGTAATGCTTTTGTTGCTCCCGAACGCCAAGAAGGTGAAAATCTTCTGGACTATGCCGAGCGTGTGGTCAAGACTAAGGAGATAGACGATGCCCGCAAGGAAGTGGAAGCCAATCCTACTGATGCCCAGAAAGAAGCTGGCAACTACAGAAAAGGCCATATCACGCTGGACGGCTATGACATCACCATCGAGAACCCGAAAGGCAGCACTCGCAGTGGCGTGGATGCCAATGGCCAGTCTTGGAGCGTGACGATGAACAACGACTACGGCTATATCCGTGGAACGGAAGGCGTGGACGGTGACCATATCGACGTGTTCCTGTCCGATGATCCGACCACGGGAGAGGTGTATGTCATTGACCAGGTGAATGCCGACGGTGCATTTGATGAGCACAAGGTGATGTACGGCTTCAAGTCCGCGCTGGCTGCCAAGCGTGCTTACCTGGCTAACTATTCGCCGGGGTGGCAAGGGCTGGGCACTATCACCGAAGTCAGCAAGGAGGAGTTCAAGAAGTGGGTGGAAAGCAGCCACCGCAAGACTAAACCGTTTGCGGAGTACAAAAGTGTGAAGGTGGATGGGGAACAGAATGATACAATAAAAACACATCAACCTAATGCTTTGCCAGGAAGGTTGATGAAAGCATACGAGAGCGGGAACACGGCCTTAATAGCTTCCGTGGAACAAGAGATGCGCGAATTTGTGAATAGTGCAACTGACATGAGGAGCGTGTATTCTACATATCTGCGAAGTAAAGATTTGGAAAGGGCTATGGAAAAAGGAAGTCCGAGCAATAAGACACAACATTTCATTGCAGAAACCTGCAAGGATGTGCTGAAGAAAGCTGGATTACCGACCAAAGCCATGCAGTCGGAGAGGGCACGCACAGAGATTGCCGGGAGCATGACCGACCCGCATGTATTGGATATCATGTCGGCAGATACGTCATTCAATGTGCTTCGCGCTATTATTCATAATCCAAATACATCTGAATCTACTTTGAAGCATTTCACGAAGGTCTTTTCTAACAACGGACTGGATTATGAGGCACAGCAGGAACTTGATAAACGTCAGTCTCAGAATGGCGATGAGCTGCGTTTCCGGGAGATACAGGAAGTGAACGAACGGTTTAATGAAAAATTATCCGGTCTGACAGAGGATAACGCGGACAAGGTGACACTTGACTTGGGCAATCCTTCGTCTGTACTTCTTGCTGCCGGAGTGGAAGATAAACCGATGAAGCTGTACGGTAACAAGGTTATCAAGAAAATGAAGAAGCATGGATTCAAGTTGGATGAACTTCGTAACCTGCCGGAAGCTGTGGCCGAACCGATAGCCGTGTTCAATAATTACGGCAAGGCGGGAAATAAATCAATACTGACAGAACTGGAAACAGAGCAAGGTAATTTCCTCGTTACACTCACTTTAGGAAAAGGTCACGATGTAGATTTTAATGTAGTCACGTCTGTATTTGGCAAAGGAGAAAGCAATATAGTTGACTGGATTAACAAGGGATTTGCTACCTACATAGACAAAGAGAAAGCTCTCGATTACCTGCATCACTCCGCCCTCAAAGCGGTAACCTCAGATAACCAAGAGCTTTCCGATGCCACAAAGATAGTGGAAAATTTCGAGAATCCAATCATTGACAGTGAAATATCTCGCAACGGTAATGTAAACTTGTCCGACGATGCTTTAAGCACAGCCAACGACCCCGTTGCCAAACTGCTGGGGAAATCTACCCGTACAGCCCGCCAACGCAAAGAGTTTGCCGAACGTGAACGCCGCAACATGGCTAAACGGGTGCAGGAGTTGGCCGAGAAGCTGCATCTGGATAATGTGGAGATAGTGACCGAGCCTATGACCATTACAGACAGGCAAGGAAGAACGCATCACCCCAAAGGCTTCTACAATCCTCGCACGGGGAAAATAGTTATTGTCGTTCCAAACAATGTGAATACTTTTGATGCCGAACAGACGTTACTTCATGAAGCCGTGGCACACTACGGACTGCGTCGGTTGTTCGGCGAGCACTTCGACACCTTTTTGGATAATGTGTTTAATAATGCCGACGTAGATGTACGTAGGAAGATTGTGGAGCTTGCCAAGAAGAATGGATGGGATACTCGGCTTGCCACGGAAGAATATCTTGCTTCACTGGCAGAGAATACGAACTTCGAGGATCTCAACGCAAGCTGGTGGCGGAAAATCAAGGAACTGTTCCTGCGGATGCTGCATAAGATAGGCTTTGATGGCTTTACTGGAGTAACGTTGTCGGACAACGAGCTGCGTTATATCCTCTGGCGGAGCTACGAGAACCTGGCAGAACCAGGTCGTTACCGTAGTATCTTGGGAGAAGCAGCTGATATAGTGAAACAGAATGAGTTGAAAGTGGGTAACTATGCATCTGTAAATGAAAATATGGGCCAAGTGGCTGATGCACGTGAATCTACCAAGGCTGAACGAATCCGCAAGCTGGGAGAAAGCAAGCCGGTGGAGATTACGGGTAATGAAATTGAACCGAGCGATGATTTAAAACAGTATAAGAAGAATGCACTGGAGTATGGAAAGAAGCTACGTGCAAGTTATCAGAATAAAGACACCGGGATAACCGTTCAATTAGGGAAAACTGGAGTGAAAGAGGTGTTGAATCACGACTACAAGAATGTGGAACAACTGCAAAGCATTGCTGCTATACCTCAAATTATTGAAAATTCTATTTATATAGACAGCCAAGAGAACACCGAACCTGAAAAGAACAGAGATGTGTCTATGTACCATTACTACGTGTGTGGATTGAAAATCGGGAATACTGATTATACCGTTCGTGCTGTTATAGCCGAACAACCTAACGGAAATCGTTATTACGACCATAAACTGACCCGAATAGAAAAAGGAAAGCTTCTTGATTCACTTTCCGGAATAACAACTCCCGGGTTTAATCAAAAAACTTCCCTTATTTCTGACATCAAAGATACGAAGTTGTTTTCAATTCTGCAAACAAACGACGAGGAAAATCTTCTTTTCCGCGAAAGTACGGAAGAAAATCAAGTGCAGAACGCCACTGATGACATGAACGATGAAAGTCCTTCCCCTATATCAACTCCGACAGTACAGGCATGGGATAAACTGATGAATAGTTTCGGGTTCCAATTCAGTGAGACAAGTTTTGATCACCTTGCAGCAGTTGAAGAATTTCAGAAACTGGTTGAGAAACATTCTGGCAAAGAAATAAAGTCCTTCGAGAATGTATATGACCAGATGATTGCTTTGTCATCGAAGACAAAGAATGAGATGGAGATGTTCGATTCATTCATTCTTACTCCTATGAACAAGGCCATACTCAAACTTGTGGGTGAAAAGCCAGTGCTGAAACGCTGGAGCTGGGATAAAGGTTCTCTGCGTGACTTGGCAGTGTATGTGGAAGCGAAACATGGCGTCGAGCGTAACAGGCAGATGGCGGTGGAGAAACTTGCCAAGGATGATAAGAGTGGGGAATCTATCTTGGCTGATTGGTCTGAATCCAAGAAACGTATCAATAGCCAACAGAATCTTTCTTGGATTAAGAGACAACAGATGCTGGATGAAGAAGCCGGAAAATTAGGTGCAGACTTGTCTAAAGATTACAGCGGTTTGTCTTCTCTATTCAAGGACAAGGAAAAATATAAGGATGGCTGGAATACAGCAGCCCTGAAATATGTGGAAGAATATGAGAAATCGCATTCCCAAGAAGATATTGACGGGCTTTGGAAATCCATTGAGCTGGCTACGGATTATGCGTTGCAAAAGCAATATGAATCAGGGCTTGTCAGCAAGGAGTATGTAGAGCGTCAGAAAGAAAGGTTTGAAAATTATGTACCGCTCCGTGGTTTTGCCGACGAGATAGCCGGTGATGTGTATAACTACATAGGGAATGAATTTTATGCAGGAGGGAATCCTGTAAAGACAGCTGGCGGACGTACGAGTGAAGCCGGGAATCCTTTTGGCAGCATACTAAACATTGCCTATTCTTCCATGTCTGTGGGCAATAAAAACATGGCCAAGCTGGCTTTATATTCATTGGTGGTAAATCATGATACCGGAGGTTTGGCTATTCCGGGGCATGCGTGGATGGTGAAGTATGATGAATTGAAGAATAATAAAGAGTTGTCAGACCTGCTTGTATCTCCGGAAATATCCAATGGAGAAGAAACTCCTGAATGGGTAGAGGCTGTACCTCAGTTCCCGGAGAAAGCTACCTCGGAAGAAATCACCCGTGTTATGAACCATTTTGAGGAAGCCATGAAGGAATATCAGAAAAAAGGCGATGCAAAGTCTGTCGGAAAAAGAGCCAAGATACCCTATCGCACTTTGTATAAAGAACGCGACCAACATGATATACCTTTGTTTATCGCCGGGGACAAATATGTCATAACGGTAACCGGAAACCCGAGGTTGGCACAAGCCATGAACGGTTTGCTGAATCCGGATGTTAACAATGACCCGGTCAGTGTCATCGGCAAAAAGATACAGCGTTTCATGGCGGGGGCTTTTACGGCACAGAACGCTTCGTTTGCTGTCGCCAATTTATCAAGAGACACCATTTATGCCAACAATCAGGCTTTCATCCGTGAGAATTTCCGCTATTGGAAAGAGTTCACCAAGAATCAGCGTTTGGGGTTTGGCGATTATCCACAGATGATGAGAAGGTTGTATAAATACCGTCACAACCAGCTTGACATGAATGATAAGACGGAAAGGTTGTTCAAAGAGTTTATGGAAAACGGAGGAGCTACCGGATACACGTTCATCAATGACCAAGATGAATATGCGCATGAAATAGCCAAACAAATGAAAAAGCTATCCAGAAAGACGCCCTCTTACATTACCCCACAAAGTGCTTTGAAGCTTATGTTTGACGGCATAGAGTTTGCCGGGCAGTCGGCTGAGTTGGTTAATCGTTTTGCTGCTTATAAGACAAGCCGAGAGATGGGTAGGCCTATCAGTCGAAGCGTACGGGATGCCAAGGAAATCACCGTGAACTTTAACCGGAAAGGGGCGGGAATGAAAACTGCCAAGGTAAACCGTAGTACAGAAGGAAAGGGGCTTATCGCAGGCTTCAGACCCATTGACTTTGTTGCTTGTTTGTCGCAGCTTGGAAGGAGTCATATCATCTTTTGGAACGCGAACATGCAGGGAAAGCGGCGAACTTACCTTAATTTCAAAGAGCATCCCGTAAAAACAACTATAACTTTGGTGGCAAACAACCTCGTGCTTGGGGCTGTTGTCCTTCCTTTCTTGAACAATGTGGTGATGCCTGCTCTCTATGACCTTGTTGGATGGAGCAGTGGTGATGACGATGAGGATTATTACGATGCGTTGACGGATTGGGAACGCACTAAAAATCTATGTCTTAGACTTCCTCACGGGTATTGGTTGAAAATACCCATGGCACCCGATATGTCCCCTTGGCTTTCTATGGGAGATGCTATTGGCGGTTCTTTGGCGGGCAAACGTGAATTGACTTATTCGGATTTTGCAAAGTCTTTGGTAGATGTGGCATCCCCGATTTCCATCAACTGGTCATACGGAAACAAGCATTTCGGATTGAATTTTGTACCATCGGTTGCGCAGCCCTATCTCCAGAATATGATGAATATCAACTTTATGGGGAATCCCATTTATAAGACGCCGTTCAATGCCCGCCAGGGATTTATTCCGGAGTATAAAATGGTGTATAGAAGTACCAGTCCTACTCTTATCGAGTTGTCAAGAGTCAGCAACCTTGTGACGGGAGGAAGCGATATAAAAACTTCCGGCGAGGCGGATTGGAATCCGGCAGTCCTGCAAAACATGATAAGTGGTTATACGGGTGGTTGGGGCAATACGATGTTGTCTATTGCCGACTTGATGTTGAATACATTGAAAGGAGAAGAAACTTCCGTAGCCATGAGCCAAGTTCCGCTTGTCAGTCGTTTTGTAATCAGTGGCAATAAAGATATGCAATTACGCCGGGTAAACTCGTCCTTCTACAAGGTAAAAGACTTTATCAATGAGTTTGAGTATGACCGCAAAAGTCTGGAAAATGCCATTAGGGAAGCCGGAAAAGAAGGGAATATGTTGGATGTAGCCAAATATCAGGATGAACTTAACCAGTTGTTCAACAGCGAAAGATGCCAGAAGTATGTTAAACTGAAAGCCATTGAGAATGGGGTAAAATCGTATGAAGAATGGTTGAATGAAACTCCTGACGATGAGATGATGCAAGATATGGTGATAGGTCTCAAGAAAGAAGGTATTGAAGAATTGAATAGATGAAACGCTCACTCCTGGAGCAGATAGATAGCTTAAAGTAAGAACGGCATTCAGAACAATTCCGAATGACTGCCGAGGCGGAGCAGCTTTATGACCTGTTCCGCCTCGTCCATCCAGATGAGGAGGTAGTCGTTTTCGATGTGGCACTCCATGCAGCCGGAATAGTTTCCTGTGAGCATGTGAGGTTTATACTGCATAGGTACCGTACCGGTATCACGCAGAAGTCTTAAGACGGTTTCCACATTCTCAATACGCTTCGGGCTGTTCTGGATGCGTTTCAAATCTTTCTTGAAACGGCTGGACATCTTCAAGGTTTTCATACTGTCATAAAGAAGCTACAAATTCCTTGAAATGATCCACATCCAATGTTTCGAGTTCCTTGCCTGAGCGTGCTTCCTCAATGGCAGCCATCGTTTCAGCGTTCGGTTTGCGATGATAGGTGGCATCCATCAACAGGGTCTCCACATAGTTGTTCAAGCTGCGGTTCTGACGTTTGGCATCTTGTTTGAGGCGTTCCACCAAGGAGGTGTTCAGGCGGAACGAGGTGATTTTGCGGTCTTTTGTTGTTTCCATAAAGCGGTTGTCTTTCTGATTTGTCATACAAAGATATGCTATTTGTATTACAACTGCAAGGGAAAAGAGGGTTATTTATGTACAAGCACTTTATATAGCCGCCCTCATCCGCGTAACCCTTTCTTTTGCAGCAAAAAGCAGAAAAGATGGCAAGAAGAAGACTGATACCCAAACAGCCGTTGCCGCAGACGGACACCGTGGCATACGACAAGAAGCAGCGGAGCAACAAACGCTACATGGACATCCTGTTCCGTGCCGCCCGTGCCTGGGACTGCATGGACCATTACCGAAAGGAGCGTGAACGGAACAAACGGTATATGTACGGCGACCAGTGGGGCGACCCGGTGGAGTATTGCGGGCGTACCATCACCGAGGAGGAATACATCCGGATGCAGGGCAATATCCCGCTGAAGAACAACCTTATCCGGCGGCTGGCAAGAATCGTGATAGGCGTGTACCGGAACCAACAGAAGACACCGGTGTGCATTGCAAGGGACAGGGAGGAGCAGAAACTTGGCGAGACGATGAGCACCATCCTGGAGTATAACAACAAGCTGAATGACAAAAAGGAATTGGATGCCCGCATGTTCGAGGAGTTCCTCATCGGAGGTCTGGCCTTGCAGAAAGAGGTGTATTCGATGCGGGGTGGGAGGCAGGATTGCTGGACGGACAATGTGAACCCGAACTTCTTCTTCATGGACGGACAGATGAACGACATCCGCATGGACGACGTGAGTATCATCGGCGAGCTGCACGACATCACTTTCGGACAGTTGGCCTCGGCATTTGCCAAAAGTGATGCCGACTTGCAACGCTTGGAGGACATTTATAAGAAAGCACGAAACCGGGATATTCTTGCAAATTATATCGACACCTTCCATCGAAATGCCAACGATTATGTGTCTTTCCTGCAACCTTACGACCTTACGCTGTGTCGCGTCATAGAGGTATGGACGCAGGAGCAACGGAAGGCTTTGTGGTGCCACGACTGGCTGGAGGGCGACGCTTACATTGATTCTTACGACAACCTGAAAGCCATCCGGCAGGAGAATGCCATCCGTATGGAGGAAAACCGAATGAAGGACGCGGCGGGCAATTACCTGTTGGACGAGAACGGGAACATCCGTCTCTATATGCCTGAAGACCGGGTGCCACTGATAGAATATGAGTATATCATCGAAAACTACTGGTATTATCGCTTCCTGTCGCCTTTCGGGGATGTGCTGGAAGAAGGGGAGTCGCCATACGCCCACGGCGAGCATCCCTATACGGTGAAGGCTTATCCTTTTATAGATGGGGAGATTCATCCGTTCGTGGCGGACATCATCGATCAGCAAAGGTATATCAACCATTATATCATTCTTAATGATTTTATCGTGAAAGCCTCGGCCAAGGGCGTGTTGGTGGTGGATGAAAGCAGCATCCCGGAGGACATGAACATCGAGGATATTGCCGAGGAGTGGACACGTTTCAACGGTGTCATCAAGCTAAAGCTGAAGGAAGGTGCCAAGCCGCCGCAACAGATGGTGAACAACAGCAAGGTGCAGGGATTGCAGGACATGATTACCTTACAGATGCAACTGATGGACGACGTGAGCGGCGTACATGGTGCCTTGCAGGGTAAACAAGCTTCCAGCGGCACCAGCGGCGTGCTCTACCAGCAGCAGGCCAACAATGCTTCCACGTCCATCATCGACCTGCTGGAGACGTATTCCAGCTTCCTGACGGCAGATGCCAAGAAGAAATTGAAGAATATCCAGCAATTCTACGACGAACCGATGACGGTGAAGGTGGCCGGACGGTCGGCGGTGGTGCGGTATGACCCGCAGACGATGGGAGGCATTGACTTCGACTTGGCCATCACGGAGAGCTACGATACGCCGGTGTACCGTGCGTTGAACAACGAACTGCTGCTGCAACTGCTCAACGCCAAGCAGATTACTATCGAGCAGATGCTCCAGGTGGGTGCGTTCCCCTTCGGCGACCAGTTGCTCCAGCTCATCCAGACGCAGCGGCAGGAACTGGAGCGGCAACAGCAGATGTTGGCACAGCAGGGGGCATTGCCTGCGGCGGAGGCTGCGGGAGAACAAGTATAAAGAAAGGCGGCCCATTGGCGGGTCGCCTTTGCTATTGCATTACAAGGTTTCTTTCCACTTTTTCCCGGCCTTGGTGTTAAGCCATATCAGGAAAATAGCTGCAAGAGCAGCAATGACTGTGAATGTTAATCCTAATTGTGTCATAATTATCTATTTTAAAATGTTATTACCTATCCACGCTAGCAAAACAGTTGCCATGATGCCTGCTATTATGATATAATAATTCAGTTCAATCTCAGGTTTGGAGAATAAAGGTGCTAATCCTCCTACCACTACACCTGCCAGAATAACTTTGGAGGAATCATAGAAATAACCTGCCAGTTTCTCTCGTCTGGTCTTGTCCCGTTCTTTTGCCTCTTCCTTGGCTTTCTGTTGGTTGCTGAAGTTTCCCATCCTTACTTGATTTTACTGCAAAGATAAAGTTTATGATTGGAAAAACGTAGCATTTGCGGATGATTTTTCAAATCAGGCACCGGACCTGCGCCACGTAGTTGAGCCAGGCATTGCGTTTCTGCTTGCGGCGTTGGGGCGTCAGCGCGCCCTCGCCGAACTGTCCGGGCGTGTGGTAGAAGGATTCAAAGAGGAAGTCCTTCTGCGTGGCGCGGTTGGAAAACATCCCGGCACGGCGCATCCGCTTGATGTCTGCCCAGCAATATACGTACAATTTGTGGCGGGTGTTGGGAAGTACGTAATAACGGTGGCCCGTGCGAAGGTGCATGCGGTCGGCCTGTCTGATGGCTTGTTTCAGTTCCCGGTCGGCTTTCAGCAGAATGAAGAAAGCTTGGATTCTTTTTACTATATTCATAATTCAATCGGATTAAATGGTTGCTTCTGTGATTACTTTTTTTTGCTGATGTTTTTGTTTCGGCTTGACGACGGCGGGCAGGTCCATTTCGTTGAAGCAGATGTGCAGGCCGATGCCGCGCGTCATCACGCGGTCGTCGTGGTAGCCGTCGGCGGCGCCGAACGAGCCGTTCTCTTTCTTCTCGTAGACCGCATACTCGGCGATGGCGTCGAGGTTTCGTTCGATGTACGACAGGTCGCGGACGCAAGCCACGAGGTTGCTGATGAGCATGGGTTTCGTCTTGCGGTTGGTGTGGAAGCCATACTCGGTGGCGATGCCCTGCGCTATCTTTGCTTCGGACGCCTTGCGGACGTAGAGGTTGTCGTATTCGCCTGCAAGCTGGTTGAAGATGAGTTCCGACTGGTCGCCGTCCGTGTCGTTGTCTTTCGTCTCAATGGTGTTGCTCTCGATGACCAACTTCGCGTTGTCATAAAATCCGGCTATCTGCGCCGCCTTCCAGGCCAGCAGGTCGTGGTCGATGTGTCCGTGCCATTCGGCCACCACCTCCGGGTTGCCGCCGAACATCATCCAGTAGCGGTCAATGACGAGTATGTCCGACCAGTCCGCTTCCTTGCCCCGTCCGCCCACGTCCACCGTGACCAGGTAGCGGCGGGCGATGCGGTGCTTCAACTGCTGCGGCATGGCCCATACCTTCAGCATCCCGTTGTGGTCGGCTACAAAATGCAGGTCCTGCAAGGCGCGTCTGCCCTTCACGCCGTCGCCCTGCACTTCTCCCACGTGGAGCGGGGGCTTGCAAGTCTCTTTCAGCTTGTCCAGGTAGTAGATGTTGAACACCTGACGGCCGCTGTTGCGGAAGGCTTCGATGTCATCCGACGGAAACTCTGCCATCATGTCCTGGTGGTCAATGTAGTCCTTCCGTTTGAAGATGTACCAGTTGATTGCCTCAAAGGTCGCCCCCAGCGTCCAGAGGTGCCAGTAGTATTTGCCGGCATCCAAGCAACCTTCGGGTGGATTGTTGTTGTCCTTATTGTCCAGAAGCCATTGGGCAAAGGCTTTGCGGTCTTTAACAGGTCGGGTATATTTCTCAATCTTGAACCACGGCACGAATACGGCACGCCGGTTACTCTTTCCCTGCTTGGCCGCCTGGTAGGCGCGGTAGAAGAAGTTCCCCATGCCGTTGGCCGTGGATTCGATGACCTCTACGGTGAGCGGAGCCATGAGCAGGGAGGATGATATGGAGCGGATGATGTCTTCGGGCTTTTTGCCGTCGGTATCTTCCCACAATCCGACCTCGGAGTAGTGGACGCACGATATGTCGCCGCCGCGTCCGGAGTTCGGATTGTTGTAGGTGCCAATGGTTATCACCGTATCACGTGCCTTGGTGATGTTCGTACCCTTTCCGTAGGTGATGATACTGTCCAGTTGTGAACCTTCGTAAGGCGTGAAAGCCAGTTGTGCGTTGTCTGGGCAGCCGATGAGCCAAGGAGGCAACCTTTCCAGCATCTTGCTGTACATGGCCTTGATTTTTCGTGACGTGGAAGCGTCTTGTGCCACGATGTCGGAATACCATCCTTCCTTGTGAAAGAGTTGAATCCAGGCGATGTAGAGCTGCACCAGCGTGGAACCTCCCCATTGGCGGGCTTTCAGCAAGATGATGCGGATAGGGACACCGGCCAGGCGCATATCTTCGAGAATGGAAAGCAGATAGCGTTGCGGATAGCTCAGCTTGAAATGTATCATTTTGCCGCCTTCCTTGTTCTTGATTAAGTTGTAGGCATAGGCAAGGAAAGGAAAATCGTGCCGGCAACGCACTTTGATGAATTGGCGTACTACTTTCTCCCGGGTTTCCGTGTCGCATATTCCATAGCGGTCCAAACAAAATTGGCGGATACTGCCTTTCTTGAGGATGAGCTTTACGAGCTTGTTTTGAAGCATGGGGACAGGAATCAACATATCATAGGGATACACGTCCTCAATATGCACCTTCTTCCTCTTTCCCACCGAACCCTCGCCCGTGATGGGGTTGAATGGCGCACGTATCTCGGACATCCTCCGGTCATCCTCTTTTACAAGCTCTTCTATACTCATCAGATAATTTTTTGATTTTAGCAGATAAGAACCCCAGTCCAAACGCCGTGACATGCACCCCAAAGGCGATGGACGGCACAAACGCCGTGGCCGCATTGACAACCAGGAACAGTCCCCAGTCGCGTACGGACAAACGAACCTGTGGCAGCAGCAACCCCATCAGCGCGTAGATGACCGAGCTGAAACCGATTGCACCGGATGAGGATGCAAAGGTGGCTGGTATGGATACAAGGTAGGCGACTCCAAATTCTTTCCAGGTAAATCGCAAGAACCAAAGCACATATAGGTTGAGTACCAGGTGGAATAGTCCGGTATGCGCCCATTGGCAGCATAGATGGGTGTACCAGGCAGCATTGAAGGAGGCCGCGAGTTCCGGAACATATTCCATCGGCAGCCATAGATAGATGTTAAGCAATAGAAGTGACACGATTACTTTCCGTTCAACTTGTTTATTTTTTCCTGTTGGCATTTCCGGCGCATTTTTTCGATGATATTGCGTGCCACGCGGGGCGTTATGGGGAAGCAGGGAGCAGGCTGCATGACTACGATTTCCACTAGATGCTTGACGCAGGTGATTTCCGGATGCTGCTCGCGGTACAGGCAGAAGGCTTTGTACAGCTCCGTGTAGAACCGCAGTTTGTTCTCTTTCATATATCCTATGGATTCCCCTTTCTCCAGGCGGTAGATAATGACGCAAGCCCGTTCGGACGACACCCAGAAGCGGGAGGCCGGGGAACTTACGGCACGTTCGATAAGCCCCGTCTTGGTGATACGTCCGTACAGGCGTAACTGCTTTTTCACCTGCTCGTTGTAGGCACGCAGCAAATCCCGGTTCCTGCTGTCCGATAGGACGAAAACGCTTCCTTTCTTTCTCATATATTTAGAATGATGCTGTTATCCTTGCTTCAAAATTACGAAATATTCCGCAAGTGGCATTTTTTATCGTCAGGCCGTGAAACCGGCTCGTTACATTTGTGAAAAAGAAAAAGGAAATGGAAGAAAATAAGGAGACACAAAAGATTGATAACCAGCAGGAAAAGACCCGAAGGGAACAATTCATGGAACGCTTTGGCCAGCGTCATCCCGATGTGGATGCCGGGGACGAAGAGGCTTTTTATGGTGTCCTGGGTGACGAATGGGACCGGATGGACAGGAGCGACGCTGCCCAGCGGGAATTGGGCGAACTGTTGGCCAACGACCCGCGCAGTGCCGGATTCCTGATGGTGATGCGCAAGGGAGGAAACCCGATGGAATACCTCATCGAGCAATACGGCGACGATTTCCGCGAAGCCCTGAACGACGAAGCCAAGGCCAAGGAATTTGCCGAAGCCTTCTCGAAATATACCGAGAAGCAGGCCAGGAACAAGGAACTGCAAGCGCAGGCCGAAGCCAATATGCAGAAGATGCTGGACGACCTGGACGCAGCCAAGGCCGAAGGCAAGTTTACCGACGAAGATGCCGATAAGGCTTATTCCTATCTATATGGCGACGGAGGTCTGTTAGATCGCATCATCACAAACGACATCAACAAGGATGACTGGATGATGCTGATGAAGGCGGCGAATTATGACCTGATGCAACAGGATGCCAACGCCCGGGTGGCCGAGGCACGACAAGAGGGCGAAGTGGCTGGGCGCAATGCCAACATCGACCTGAACAAGCGTAAACGTACGAAGACCTCTGATATGCCCAGCGACATTTCGCAAAGCGGGCGCGGTGGTGAAAGCGGCAGGCGTGAAGACCCGTTGCTCTCCCGGCTGGATAAGATTGTGGGACGCCGCAAGAGCGTGTGGGACGATTAATAAAACGATTCATAACAATTAAAAACGAAGCAGAAAGATGAAAGGGAAGAAAATCTATCAATGGTTTGGCCAGGCATTGTTGATGTTGCTGGCCATCGTGGCCAGTTCGATGACCGGCGTATGTATGGCGGCTGCTACTGCCATGGGCGGTGAAGCAACGGACATGGCAGATGGAGGTAAGAACATTACCAACTCGCTGGGTGGCGCCACGGCAACGACCGGCATTGAACAGACCGGGGACGATGATCCGGATTATTATGCCAAGGAAGTGGACAAGCGCATCACCAAGATGCGTCCGATGCGCACGCCTATCGACCAGATCACGCGAAGTGCCAGTACGATTTCGCGCAGCGGCAGCATGGTTGTGCAGTATTACAGTGTGGCTACCCGACCCATCAAGACCACGGTGAAGACGCAGGTTACTGCCATGACGAGCGGACAGGCATCCACGACGGTGCAGGTGGACGATGGTTCCATCTTCTCGCTGACGGACACCATCCGCGTGGTGGGCGTGAAGGGATTCAAGTCCGACGGTACTACACAGGACACGAAAGACCTGATGCTGTATGTAGTGGGAAAGAACGACGAAACGGGCTATCCGGTGGTGATTGCCGTCAACGGCAAGAAGAACAGCGACCAGACGAACAGTCTGGTGCCGCAGATTAATGTCGATACCGTCCTTATCCGCATGGGGCGTGCCGCATCGGAAATCGATGTGGAGACCGGCAACTTCTACAACCTGCCCACGCCGGAAGAACAGTTCTGCCAGAAGTTCATGATGCAGGTGGAGCAGTCCACTTTCGACAAGATGTGGGATAAGAAAGTTGACTGGAACTTCTCCGACATGGAGGAGGACGGCATCTATGATATGCGCCTTGGCATGGAGAACAGTTATTTGTTCGGCATCAAGGGAAAGAGCAAAGATCCGAAAAAGAGCGGTGCAGATGTTTACTTCACCGGCGGCATCTACTGGATGGCCGGCAAGGACATGTCCATCGGCACTGCTGCATCGGGTTCGGTTACCATCACCGACGACCAAATGGTGGACTTCCTGAAAGACCTCTTTACCGGCAATGATTCGGGCAACGGCACGAAGGTTGGCTTTGCAGGCAGTACGATGCTTGCCACGCTGGCCAAGATGCAGAGCGAACGCTTCAAGGTGGTGAAGGAATTTGAGCGTTGGGGACTGAAGTTCACCTCGTTCGACAGCAATTTCGGCAAACTGCTCGTGATGCACCATGAACTGATGGACATGAACGAGAAGAGCGACGAGATGTTTGTTATCGATCCGGAATACCTCCGCAAGAAGACGTTCCTCCCCTGGAGCCGCAAAGAGTACGACATGGCCAAGCTGGCAAAGCGCGACACGCAGGCTGTCGTGATGAAGGAGGCAAGCTGCTGCTACCTGGTCTATCCGAAGGCACATGCTCGGGTGAAGCTGGCAAGCCTCTAAAAAAAGGAAGGATGAAGAATCGCGCTCCGTGCAAAATGAAGAATTGAGTGCGGAGCATCCTTGAAAATTCTTCATTCTTAGTTCTTCATTAAATTAATTCTTCATTGAAATGCGATACATTTCTAATCTGAACATATCTTTTTCGTTGTTGGTGAATGGGGTGGACAAGCGTTTTTGTTTCACCCCATGCACCAAAGGCGGAAGCATGTACATCGCCAAGAATGACGATGAAATCAAGGCTTTGGAGGCCAGCGACATGTACGGACGCATCTATAGACGTATGGAGGGACAATCCGAAATAACGTCTAATGCGTCAAAGAAAGCCGGTCGCAAGTCCAAATCCTCCTCGAAGGTGCAGGACGTGAAGGGCGTAGAGACGTGGCAGGAGGCCATAGAATACTTAGTGAACAATCACGGGAGCGACCGCGATGCATTGACCACGCCGGACGAGATTCTGGCCGAGGCTGCGAAAATAAGCATACGCTTCCCAAACATCAGTATTCAGCAGTCCCATGAAGCAAGTACCGGTAGAGGAATTGGTGGAAGCTGTTCGCATCACTCTTGACGAAAATCAAGTGGAAAGTGAATACCTGGCCACAGGAACGGACAACATGGAGCTGGACGAACTTATCCGCGCCAAACTGGCGGTGGCAGTTCGTTCTATTATCGAAATGTGCCCCTCACAGCTGTTGGATGCGGAAAGCCTGGATCTTAGATCCGTCAAGCCCGTTGATGCAGGAGACGGTTGTGGCTATATACTGTTGCCGGACGACTTTCTCCGGTTGGTAAGTATCAAACTGAAGTCGTGGAACCGCGCCGTGACCTCCGTAGCCGAAGAGGGGAGCAGCACGGACTTGATGCAACGTAATTCTTTCACCAGAGGAACACCTCTGAAACCGGTCTGCGTATTTTCGCACAATGCGGAAGGGCAACGCACCATGGAATACTTCACGGCAGGCAAAGGTGAAGACGGCAAGGCAGACCATAGCATTGAACGCGCCTTGTATATTCCCCTTCCTATAGTACGTTCGGGAGATTCAGGCGATACCATTGGCATTCCCGCCCTGTTGCGCTCATCTATAGTATACTATTGCGCCGGCCTGGTTGAAATCAGCCGCGGCAATTCTGAACAAGGAGATTTGTTCCTTAAACTGGCAACGTCAAATTTTAATCCATCCTAATTCATTATGATATACATCAGCAAAGACCGTCAGATACATGTCGTATGGAGCATCTTCCGTGGCACCAGCGACGTTCACGAAGACTTTTCTCGCGCGTTGGTCAAAGTGTTCCTTATCGGTAATTATGAGAAATACCTGCTTGAAGCTGTGGCTGAAGGCGGGAATCTTGTGTTCGACATTCCGCAGGGATTGCCGGAAGGCGCTTATTCGCTGGAAGCTATCTGGGTGAAGAACTATAACAATCTCCTTCCCTGTTCGGATACCCTTACGCCAAGCGTGGATTCCGGCTGTCGCAACCAACCCCTGCGCTGGCCCTTCAAGCATCCGCACGACCATCGTTTCAACGACCGCTGTATCATGCGTTCGCGCAAGGATTTTGTGTTTGCGTTGACGGAATATGACAGTGAATCGACTTTTTATAAGGATAGCGGAGAGGCGGAAATCAAGATCCGAAGTGCCGTGGCCACGTATGGCTATGACGGCCTTTCTGCCTACGAAATAGCGGTGTTGCGCGGCGATTTCAATGGGACTGAGGGCGAATACCTGGATTCGCTGAAGTTTAAGCTGGAAGTTGCTCAAGAGCACAAGTTGGGTGGCATTACCGCAGTCACTAAGACAGATGACGAAACGGAAGAGGTCAAGGTGGATCCGGAAACCGGTCGCTTGTATGTGAAACCCGGAGGAGGGTCATTGTCTGTGGCCACAGAAACGAAGTTGGGCGGTATAAAAGCTGCAAACAAGACCAGTAGTGAAACCGTAGAGGTCAAAATTGACCCATCGACGGGAAAACTATATGTTCCAGCAGGAGGTGGCAGTGGCGGTATAACTTCTATTCCCCAAGCCAACGAAACAGAACTTGGTGGAGTAAAAGCATCAAACAGAACAAGTAAAGAAACTCTTGAAGCCAAGATTGACCAATCTTCGGGTAAGTTGTTTGTAGAAGATAAGGGGTTGACCATTGATGAACAAGATAAATTTGACAGCATTGAAGAAGGGGCAAACAAAACAACAGTAGAACAAACCCTTACTGATTCTACCACAAATCCACCTTCAAGTAAAATAGTTAAGGACAACTTTAACACGATACAAAGTCAAGTATCTGCATTGTCGGGAATAGACAATCCTTTTGTCGGATTTTTCGCAAATTCAGGCAGTCTTCCCAGCCAATCTTCTCCATCTTGGGCACTTGTAGGAGAATTGTCAGCAGCCAAGCCTTATGCCTATTACGTGGCAGGCAGCGTTCCATCTGGGTATAGTGAAGGTTGGAATGATTTAAGTGGTGCATTAGGTACATACGACTTTACTAAAAGTTCAGTATGGGGATATATCGTCCCATACGATGGAACATTAGAGGGACGGTTGACTTTAGCGCAAGCCATAGAAAAAGTTCCGCAGGCGTTGCGGCAGCCCGGATTGCGTGTGTTGTTCGTTGATAAAGACGGTATATTTCAGGAGTATATAGCTCTTTATGGTGTATCCACGACTCCGACACCTCCTGAAGAAGAAAGTTGGGAGCAGGGTGCTGTAACAGTTGAAGGGTTGGAAGATGGAAATTCAAAAAGAATCAGAAGTGCAGAAAATAACCTCGAAGCTGGCAGCTATACTGTAAGCGTCAATAGTAGTTACAACGTAGTCGTATGGGATGTTACCAGCGGTTTTGAGATGCTGACGAATTATGGGACAAGCGTATCATTTATTATTGATTCTACAAAGAGCGTCCGATTCGTAATTAAGCGTGTGGACGAGGGCGATATAACTCCAAGTGATGTATCGTCAACTGGATTTGAATTGGGAAAAGGTACTGTTCCTCCTGAAGAAGAATTACCAGAATTCTCTTGGGAACAGGGCGCTGTATCAGTTGTCGGATTAACAAACGATACCAACCGCATACGAAGCCTTGCCGTTTCATTGGGTGCGGGTGATTATACCGTGGAAGTCAACAGCGGATACAATGTAGTCGCATGGGATGTGACGAGTGGGTTCACGATGCTCACAAATTACGGCACAAGAGTGTCGTTCACTCTTGACACCACAAAGAAAGTGCGGTTCGTAATAAAGAAAATGGATGACGCAGGCATCACGCCAAGTGAAGTGTCGGCGACTGGGTTTGACTTTTCCCAAAGTTCTTTTCGCAAGCGAAGCGCATTCAACACTACAAGTGAATCACAAGATAATGGATGGATTCCTGAGAATTTCGCGAAAGTGAGGCAAGAAGATTGGGGGACAGGTACTTTTTATGGTATAAGTCAAGATTTGTTTACGAAAAAGACATTCATCTTTAACGCGGACTATGAAGCACCTTTGGAAGCGGGTAATTACTATACATTAGACCAAGTTATTGACATTGTTCCTGACGTGCTGATAAAACCCGGATTGCTTCTGATGTTCAAAGTAGGAAGTTACCAGTACAAGATATATCAATTCATTTCAACGAGTGTACAAGATTTTAGAGATAGCGGTGTAAGAAATATCGTGTTCAGAGAATTGACTAACTCTGCTAATGAAGTAAATTCCATTACAAATGTTTTTGCATTAATTAATAGCAATAATCCAAACAATCTGTACTCCGTACGCAATGTGCTTGAAATGGCTGTTAACAATGCAAGTCCTGGAGAGCTTCTCTATCCTTCACAATTACAATATGGTAACCTTTGGAATTACAGGGCTGCTGTTATTCCTGTGGAGGGTGAAAAAACATATACGTTGAGTGGATGGCACATCCCGATAGGAAAGTCCATTTCATTATTAGACATTAATAAGAATGTATTAGATACCCGTAATATGAATTCTTATTATTCCGGTTCTAATATCGTGAAAATGGGAGAGTGGGATGAACCCGGAGATATAACGATTACAACACCTTCCAAGTGTTGTTATGTTGCTATTAATGTTGCCAACGATACATATAAAGATTATTTCAAGTTCGCAAATATAATTTTTGTAGAGGACACTACGCAGGAAGAACTTCCTACGTTAGATTGGGAACAGGGCGCTGTAACAATCATTGGACTTAATAATGATGCTAATCGCATACGAAGTTTAGCTGAAGAGCTACCTTCTGGAAATTATACTGTTTCAGTAAATAGTAGTTATAACGTGGTTGCTTGGGATGTTACTAATGGTTTTGCAATGCTTACCAGTTATGGTACAAGCGTCTCATTCACCATTAGTTCTCCCAGAAGCGTCCGATTCGTAATTAAGCGTGTGGACGAGGGTAACATAACTCCAAGTGAAGTATCGTCAACTGGATTTGAATTGGAAAAAGGACAAGGCTATACGGGTGGATACGCAAAGGGGCAGAAGCATTTGACTGGTTATGTAGATTTCGACGACTTAATGTTGAACGATTTATCATGGCCGAGTGGTTTTGCGTGTCGAGCACAGATACGAGTGTTATCCGATAAGACGCGGACAAAGTTCATCCCTTTATTCGACGTTCATTCAAAAATTATCAAGGGGAATAAGACCGTGTATATTTCTCCAGATGGAGACCATAGTGGAACAGGGCTTTTGCCGTCAACTGCCGTAAAGACTATTGCGGAAGCATTAGCATTGAAGCCAAGCACAATTGTTTTCTTGCCTGGAACTTACACTGTTGATAAGAATTATTTGGACAACCAACAAATCACAGTACCTATCAACTTGATAGGCTATGGAGAAGTAACCATAGATAATTTGGAAAAATCGCCTATACAGATAAAGAATAATGCTTATATAGAGAATATCCATTTCAAAGGAGGCATTAATGGAGCGTTAAATCCGTATCTATTGAATGATGACTACTATGTGGCATGTTACAAATGCAAATTCACAGATGCAAAAACATCTGCGTCTTTAGGTGGTTTCCGAGCGCAAGGCGGTAATTATTATATGGTAGATTGTGAAGCATCTGATAATTTCTATGATGGATTTAACTACCATGCAATAGACGGTCATATACCACACGTGTTGGAAATTGATTGCCGAGGTTATATGAATGGTATAGGTTCTGATTATTACTCTCAAAATTGTTCTACAGCGCATGAAGGTGCCAAGGTAATAAGAGTAAATTGTGACTATGGGTATTCACAAGGTGGAGTAGTTGCGGATGCAAATGCGAACACGGTTTCAGTGAATATTGGTTGTGTGGCGCATAGTTCGTTATGGTTTGGTTCTGACCATCAAAATTACAATGTCAGCTTTTGGACAGGTTCAGGAGCGATAATGTATTTGATAGGCTGTAGGAGCTATGGCAGTAATTACGATTTGTCAGTTGAGGGTAGTTCTTCGATATATTCTGATGAGTTGTTTGAAAGGAAATATAACGATGGTTCTGGAACAATTACAAATATATCCTATTTTTGAACTATGAATGTCAATTATAAGTCTGATTTCAAGTTGTTAGAAAGCGGGTGTGACTTTTCTGTCCCTTTTACTTTTGAATATCGTACTGTTTTTGGTAGGGAGTATGTGGCAAGCCACATAGATGGTTTTTATACCAATTGCTACTTGCATTCAGACGGTCGATTGATGGTGTGTTTTGATGATCACAATCTTCCCCCAGGAATATTGACCTGTACAAGACATTTTTATCTTACTGACGAAGACTTTCATAATGGAATTTGCAATTTGTGGGATAAAAGAGATACTGGTATTATTTTGACAATTGGGAAAACGGATAATTGCGAAATAGAAGTAGAAGTACCGCCATTTTACAATAAAGGTTCTAAAGGTGACCCAGGAATAACCCCACACATAGGGGAGAATTATAATTGGTGGATTGGAGAAGAAGATACCGGTGTACTTGCTAAAGGACAAAATGGCTCAACTCCGTCCATTGGTAATAATGGAAACTGGTATATAAATGGTGAAGACACTGGTAAACCGTCACAAGGTGTACAAGGAGAAAATGGTGCTAATGGAGCTGACGGTACAAACGGCAAGGATGGAGCTGACGGTGAAGATGGGAAGACCCCTATATTAGAGATTGGACAAGTAAGTACCCTTTCACCTGACTCACTTGCTACAGTATCTCTAACTCCTGATGGAACAGACTTACAGGGGAATCCAAAGTATCAACTTAACTTTGGAATACCAAAGGGAGAAAATGGTACGTCTGAAGAAATTGATAACATCACATTATCAAGTCTATCAGATTTAAATCAATCTTGGGAAAATCTATTAAAATCAGAGCCGGATTTTGCTACAACTTCATCTAATGTGGCAAGTGCGACTAAATTACAAATAGGACGTTCTATTTGGGGGCAAAACTTTGATGGAACGAAATCGTTGAGTGGAGACATGTCTAATGTCAGTAGTATTTCAATGGATGGGAATTTGTCTGGAGTGAAAACTTTGACAGGTGGAAATGTTACATTAAGCATAGACAGTTCTCCTGGATATAATATTGGTTTTAGATTAGGGGGAAGTCAAAATAATGCTTTTTGCCTTATTGATGGTGGTCTACAACCTTATTATAATTCGAGAAATGCATTGAATTTTGGAGCTCCTGATACAAGATGGAAAACAATTTATGTCGTAAATGCCGTAGATGCATCGTCGGATATTAGATTGAAAGATATATGCACTTATATAAACATTGAATTAGATAAGATTGCTCAAGCAAAGATTTTTAGTTATAAATGGAAAGATAAGAGAATTAAAGATATACAAATTGGTTGTTCCGCTCAATATTGGAAAGATATTATTCCAGAAGCAATTAAAGAAGACTGTGAAGGTTATTTGTCAATGGCTTATGATAGAATAGCTCTTGCTTCTGCCATAAGCATTGCTAGAGAAGTGGTAAATTTGAATAAAAAATTAATAAATATAGAAAGTAAGATAATTAAAAATTAAAGTATGACTTACAACGACATTTACAACTGTAGGAACATCCTGCTGAATATTCCTCTTACCTTCGAAGGTAGACGTTTAAGTAAAGGAACAGCAGCTAACGTGATGTTGCTTCGCGTAACCTATCAACATAAGTTGGATGAATACTTCAAAATTATGCAAGAAGTGGAGAGCGGGCTAAAGAACGAAGGATACGAAGAAAGAGCTAAAGAATACCACCAGATGAAAGAAGGGAAAACGTCAAAGTATGAAGAGAAAATGAAGGCTTTTGAGGCGGAACAAACTGCATTTCTTGAGGCATTGGACGAAGCTCGAAAGAAGAAGGCTGATGAACCCGTAGAAATAAAAAATGGAAAGCTGACGAAAGAAGACTTGGCTGACATCTATGACCTTATTGGAGCAGAGGGAAACTTCATTTATCGGGAAGCAGGTACTGGCAAAGAATTGGAAACTATTCGGGAAGAGTTCCTGTCTCTTATTGCTTATAATTTAGTCGGATAATTCAAAAGCATATTGATTATGAAACGCATCTATTACGAAAGCTGGATAGCCGAAGTATTGTTGTTCTTCAGCTATTGCGAGACGATAACGGTAGGCCCGTGGGTATTTACCAAGTTGAAGGAAACTGAAGTTCCGCAGTATGTGCGCAACCATGAATGCACTCATGCCCGGCAATGGACGGAGATAACGATGCTCACAGGGTTGGTGTTGCTGGTGGCTGTGCTGGCATGGAGTGTGAGCGCGTGGTGGTTCTTGGTAGTTCCGTTACTGTATTATCTGTGGTATGGGGTGGAGTATGTAGTCCGCCTCTGTATCTTGCACGATGGGAATAAAGCCTATCGGGCAGTATCGTTCGAGCAGGAGGCGTATGCTAATGAAAAGGACGCGAATTATAATGAGAATTCCGCCTACTTCTCATGGGTGAAATACTTGACGGAATAACTGTCGTGTTTCGTATTGCCATTTTATATAGTCAGGTATGGATGAGACAGGCGTACATTTGGACTCAAAAGAGCGGTTTATGGTGAAAGACATAGTGACGCAAGGCGTGTCCAGCGGATTTGCCGCGTTGGCCACTGCTTTTATTCAGGAAAGTTTGTCGCACATGGTGCCGTGGCTGATTGTCAGCTGTGCGGTGATTGTGTGCGACTTGTGCTTCGGCGTGCGCAAGAGCCTGTTGATGAAGGAGGAAGTCCGGGTGAGCCGAGCCGTCCGTCGTACGATGGGCAAGATGGTAACGTACTTCTCGTTCGTGTGCATGGTATGCATGATAAACGTGGCAGCGGGCAACTGCTATGCCATCGACCGTTGGGCTTGCCTGCTGGTGTGCGGCATCGAGTTCCTGTCCATCATCAGCAACATCCTAAAGCCGAAAGGGTACAGCTTGAACTTCAAAGAAGTGGCTGCTGTCGTGTTGCGTAAAATGGCAGGCGGAAAAAAAGAGGATTATATCAACGTGATAAAGGAGGATAATCATGAACAATCAACCCAGAGGATTACGGAACAATAACCCGGGCAACATCCGCCGGAGCAACGACCGCTGGATGGGTCTGCGTGCCCGGCAGACCGACCCGCAGTTCTTCCAGTTCACCGCCCCGATGTGGGGGTACCGAGCGTTGATTAAGACGCTTCAAACCTACCGTAAGAAGTATAAGCTACAGACTCTCGCCGAGCTCATCAGCCGCTGGGCACCCACGAACGAGAACAACACATCGGCCTACATCCGTTCGGTATGCCGCGAGATGCAGGTGCCGGACAGCTACGTGCCGGACATCGAGGACAAAGGCACGATGTGCGCCCTGGCCGCTGCCATCTCCCGGCACGAGAACGGGGTGGACGCGGTGATGGAGGACGTGGAAAGGGGGTGGGGGCTGCTATGAGGACGGCGGGGATATTCCTATTGTATGTATTGGCCTTGCTGAGCCTTGCGTCGTGCAGGCAGGTGCGGTACATCCCCGTGGAGACGGTGCGGGTGGACAGCACGGTGGTACATGACACGTCGATGTACGTTCGGTTGGTTCCTTATAAGGACAGCGTCGCCACACGAGATACCTCTTCTTTCCTGTCCAATCCATACGGCTATAGCTGGGCGCAGTGGAGCGACGGCCTGTTGCACCATTCCCTTGGTATTTGGCCGTTTGCTACTACACAGGTAGAAGTGCCTTACTTCATCGACCGATACGTCACCGTTACCAAACCGCAAATCGTGGAAGTGGAGAAAAAGTTGAGCCGCTGGCAACAGTTCAAGCAGGACGTGGGTGGCGTGGCCATCTTCGGGCTGCTGGGATTAATCATTTTTCTCGTTGTGTATGTCGTTGTCTATGTGAGGCGGCATTGAACGAGGCTCTTTTCGGGGGCTTTAGAGCAAAAGAAAAGCCCCCAACGTGTTCTTGTTTGATGTGTCCAGCATAAAACAAAAAGTAGGAGCATAGAATCCCACCACGTTGAGGGCAAATGCCTTCACATGGGATTCTGTGCTTTGTTTCTTTATGCTGGACAAGGCAAAGGTAAACAATAAAATTGAAACATGATATGTGTAAGAGTGAAATCTTTGCCGAAATTCTTCAAGCTGTCTCCCGGGAGACAGAAGTATCCGCTTCGCAGATACTTTCATCCTGTAAGCACACAGAAGTCGTGGATGCCCGTTGCATCTACGTGAAACTGCTCTCCGAACGTGGTTTCTATCCCGTTCAAATTGCCGTGTACATGCGGAAAACGCCTGCATCCATACGCTATCTTCTCGGCCATTATGAAGCACGCCTGAGCACCAACAAAATGATTGCAATCTACGCGCAGAATGTTCGCAAACAGCTGAAAAATAACTTATTCCCATCGACATGAACAATCCATACCTTTGCCTCCGGCGGGCGATATTGCCCGTAAACCTAAACCTTAACTATTTATGTCTACAGAACGGACTTATGTTTTTGGTGGCGACGGAGGTAATGGCGGCAGCAAGCTGGATATTACCGCCCTG
Organism: Candidatus Bacteroides intestinipullorum; assembly: GCA_018883785.1. Taxonomy (GTDB): domain Bacteria; phylum Bacteroidota; class Bacteroidia; order Bacteroidales; family Bacteroidaceae; genus Bacteroides; species Bacteroides intestinipullorum. The sequence goes on along the minus strand of JAHLFO010000040.1, from coordinate 30,683 downwards.
TTGCCCGGAGTGTTGGGAGGCCGTAGCGTCGATCCCAATCTGTTGGCCCTGATGGGCAATCGCAACGGCTTTGGCGGCCAGGACGGCTGGTGGAGCATCATCTGGTTGGTGGTTATCGCCAGCATCTTCGGTTGGAACGGCAATAGCGGCTTCTTCGGCGGTGGCCGTGGCGAAAACGGTCTGCCCGCAGAACTGGCAGGAAATGCCGGACGTGAACTGCTGATGCAGGCCATCCAAGGCAACGGGAATGCCATCCAGCAGATCGCCTCCTCGCTGAACTGCTCGACACAGCAATTGCAGACGGCCCTGTGCAACGTGCAGAACACGATTACGCAGGTGGGCAACCAGGTTGGACTAACCGGTACGCAGGTAATCAATGCCTTGCAAGCCGGAGATAACAACATCATCTCTCAAATGTCGTCTTGTTGCTGCAACGTGCTTCAGGCCATAGAACGGCAAGGTTGTGCCACGCAACTTCAAAACTGTCAGAACATGAACACGCTGACACGGGAAATGAATAATAATGCACGGAACTTGCAAGATGCCACACAAGCTCAAACGCAAGCTATCTTGGCGAAGCTCGATGCGGCAGAAACCCGTGTATTACAAGACAAACTTGATGCGGAACGTCAGAAGAGCGCAACATTGGCTGCACAACTCAATAACGAGCATCAGACACAAACTATTATGGGAAGCGTGGCTCAGCAGATTGCACCGCTTGTCGCAGGAATCCAATCCTTGCAGGGAGAGGTTGACGGCATCAAGTGCAAGCTTCCCAACACGGTAAGCGTGCCATACCCGCAGTTGCAAGTTTATAATCCCGAAGTGGCCCGTGCCGCTGCCTTCGGTGCTGCCGCAGGCGGTTATGCAGGATATGGTTGCGGTGGATACAACACAGGATTTTGGGGCTAACGAAGGAAAGGAGGTGACTTATGTGGGACTTCTTTCCAAACTTGCCTTTCCTTTTCCCGAATCTGGGACGTAACAACTTCAACACCATACCGAGCACGGGTGTCACGGTAGGAACGGAGAATGTTACGATAGAACTGCCTAACCATGCCTTCTACCGGCGCAACTACGTGGGCGGTTTCTTCCTCGATCTTCGGGATGCCATCCCGACAGGGACTACCGCCACGCTTCCTATACTGATAGGGACGAATGGTGATACCCGTCCCTTGCTGGAATACGGCACCACACCAGCCACGGTGGCCAACTTCGCCGGCCCCGGAATCTACGAGATTCACTACAACCGGTACACCAACCAGTTGTATATCGTGAACGGCGGATTCCGTCCGAGCACAGCTACGGCTGGAGCCTGAGAACCTATCAATCAAACGGGGCGCCGTGCAAGCGGCGTCCTCCAATTACTAAACCAATTCGACTATGTTTCAGAATTTACGACCTAACAGTACATTGTACATCCTTCATCGGAATGCGGGAAACAGTCCCAGCCTGGAATACGGGCAAGTGGTGAGCGTCACTCCGATGCGTACCGTCTACAAGCCATCTGCGGCGGGTTATCCGCAACCTACTATGGTGGTGGACGTGGTGGTTAACATCAACGGCCAAAACGTGAACCTGCAAGAATTGCCCGCCAACATGGACATTGCAGACGATACCCGGACTGGGATGCTGGTTTCTGCCTCGCGCGATGAGATGAACGCTGAAATCATCACCATGAAGCAGAAGAGCGAAGAAGTGCTCCGCAGCGTGGACTACCATAAGAACTTCCTTTCCGCCTGCCAGCAGATGCTTTCCATGCTGAACCCCGAAATTGCCGCAAAGCAACAGCAGGATAAGGAACTGGCAGAAATCAAAGCGCAATTGGCCCGCTTGCAGGTCATGAACGAGAAACTGATGAAGTGTTTGGAAGAAAAGGACGAAACAAAGACGAATCCAAAACAATAGAAATTATGAGTTACAGAAATCTTAAACTGATTCACGAAATCGACGATGAGCAGGAAGGCGGCTTCGGACTGCGCGACGAGGTGGAGGAGGCCTACGAAGAAGGTTGCCGACACGGTTTTGAAAAAGCCTTGAAAAAGCTGAAGAAGCTGGGCTACCGCGTTCCTCCCGAGCTGACGCAAGGCATGGGCGAGCGCACGATGCCGCGCGACATGGGCGTGGACGACGAGGACGACGACATGGGCGAACGCGGCGACTACGGGCAGCGCGGCAGAGGCTATTCCGGCGAAGGCATGGGTGAGCGACACCGCAGACGTTCAGACGGTCGATATATGTAATATGGTAAACAAACCGTACATTATCGGCGGATTTCAACATATTCAGCGGAAAGGCCGTGTCAAAGTTGCGCAAACCCCGTGTCAAAGTCTCCACTTGACACGCACAAAGTACGCACTTGGCACGGCCTTCTTATTTGATTTGCCAACTGATTGATATTCAGTTGCTTGTAAAAATCAGACGGATTGATAATTTTATATTACAAAAGGAGGATAAAAACATGCAAAGAAACGACCTTTACAGAAGGCTTCCTGAAGACTTTGCTGCATACGTGGGCACCTACGGTCCGCACTTCAGCGAACGGCTGTACAAGTGGGCCGTCGGCCAGATGCAGGTGAAAGATGAAATGACCGGCAAGAAAAAGAAGCTGGAAGCGTGGAGCGCAGACGAGGTGGATGCGATGCTGAAACGCAACGGCATTGAATTGAAAAACGGCGGAGGATATGACGTCTACTACCTGGCCAATATGCTGAAAGCCGATTTCTATAAGAAGTCGCTTCAAGACGAGGCACACGTCTGCCTGCATATCAAACTGTATGTGGACGACATAGACGGAAATCCGACCCGCACGTTCGACGAATTCTATGCCAATTGCATCGGGCGTGGCATCGTGATACCTTGGAGGCAGATGCTATGATACAGCAAGACATCTACCTGATTGCTTATGACTGGCATGTGCACGTCTATTATGCCGTGACGACCTACTGGCACGACCGCATCCTGTGCGCCCTCCGACGGGCAGGATGCCGTGGCGTGGAATTGAAACGTGCCTCAAGGAACCTGTCGGCAGGCAGGCTTGACACTGGGTTGACCTATTCTAACTTTGGACGCGGAGAGACGGTGATGGTCATCGGCCTTACTTCTTCTCCCGCCGAATTTCTGAACTCATGGCTGCACGAAATGCGCCACCTGTCCCGTCACATCGAGCAGGCTTACCAACTCTCTCCCTACGGGGAGGCAGCGGCCTACTTGGCGGGAAACATCGGGCAGCGGATGTTTCCCGTGGCCAAGGACTTTCTCTGCGTGCATTGCCGTAATCATTTAATAGCGGAGCGGTGAGCCATTATTGTCATAAAATATAGCCGTCCTCCTCCATATTTTTACCTACTTTGCGCAAAAACAGAAGTATGAAGCTGGAAATACGGAAATCGGAGGTGTTCAAGGAAGTGGAGAAACGCTCTTCGCTGGAGGCATCTGTGCATCCTGACAACTTCGAGCAGGTATGGGCATCAGCGTATGAGGGCGGATTCCTGGATACCTATTGGATAGAGGGATATACGTCCGTGGTGCAGCTCTTCAAGCGTTACCTACGGAGTGAAACCGTGGCGCACGAGCTTGCCAGCTATGATGCTGACGAGGTGCTGACCCTCACCGCGGAGATGCCCGCCCGCTACAATGAGTTGTTGACCGGTAGTATCATCACAGATATCAAGATGATGATAGCGGCGCATGTCCTCGCCGGGTGGTTGTCCGTCCTGACCCCGGACCGTGCATCCCAGTATGAAACCGAATCTACGGATTATGCGTCAGACCTCCGCCAAAAACTGCTCTATAGGGACGAGCCTTGTGGCCGTTTCTCGGAAAGAGACATCCCGGATGATGTGGAGATTGCCCTGCCGGGCTGTGGCTGCGAGGGGATGGTGAGGAAAGCGAACGACCGATTAATACTGAAACAATATGAGGAATGTGACCATCGTTTTGAACCGTGCAGAAATCATGGGCGACGTCATCAATGCGGCTCATGTGACCGGCCGTAGGCTCTTTGTGCCCGGACAGGAAGAGAAGGCTGCGGACATACAGACTCCCGAGGAAGGCGTGGACAAATACATTGTGGCCCGTGCCATGTCTGCTGCCTTGGCCAACGTGAGGAGCCGTTGCGCCCGTTACCTGACTGCGGGAAGGCTGATGGACGACGACCGGCTGGAGGATGTGGAGGGCGACTACGTGCTCAACCTTGCCATGCCTGACCGCTGGAACTATGGAGCGACCACCCAGCTGACCAGCCTGATGCACGCCCACGTGGCCGACTACTGCATCTACAGTATCTTTGAAAAGACCAATCCGCAGGAGGCGGAGCAATACCTGACCCGTGCAGCCGACGAGCTGGAGCGCATCAAGGGCGTACTAGAGCTGCGTACCGCCCCGGTCCGCCGTCCGTCTGACAGGTTGTATTGATTCATCAATTTATGGACTACCCCATGGAAGAGAGCAACATCAGATATACGGGTATCACGCAGGCAACGTCCGACCTGGGTTGTGCTGACGGTGACCTGAGCTTTTCGCACAACCTCATCAGTCAGAACGGCGGCATGCGTCCCATCGTGCTTCCGGATGCGGAGTTCACGCTGGGCGAGGGGGAAAGGCTGGTGTACATACACGTCATGTCACAATATAAGAACTACCTGGTGACAACCACGGACGGCAAGTTGGGTTTCTACGACCAGGATTTCCAATACGAACTTATAGAAGGATTCAGTGGCGCTGACAGCATCTTGTCCGTATCTTCTGTGGGGAACACAGTAATCGTGTTTTCGGATGAGGGGATGCACTACTTGTTGTACAGGGATGGTTCGTACGAGTATCTGGGGCAAAAGCCTCCGGAGACGGTCATCAGCTTTTCGCTGACAGGCAAGTCTCAAGTGCTCGTCAAGTCCACCGGGAGCAACAGCGGGCAAAGTCTGTGGATGATTCAGAAAAATAGCGGGGATGAATCCTGGTCCGAACCTGTCCGGGTGAGCCGTGAGGCGGAGGATGTGCATACGGGAGACTGGAAAACGTACGTGTTCCGCAAGGCTCATCTGGATATTTCCGGCATCGTACTCCCGAACAAGCCTACCGGGAATGATCCTGTGCCGGATGGCTGGTCGGACTTCCCAGACGAGAAGGGCGGTGGATGGTGCATCTGCATCGGCAGCGTGAATAATGCGGACGGCACCATCGCCTGGAGCGATGTCTATATGGCTGACGACAAGTATGGACAAGGTTCTGTGAAATTCAGGTTCTTCGCGAACAGCAGCGCGGACGAGGCACCACCCTGCGACAGGTCGGCAACCAATCCGGAAGGCTGGCTGTCCTATCCTCCGTCGGTGAATACGGATGAGGATTCCGTGTTTTCCGTGTCATTGTCCGACGGGTTTGAGGAAAGCGAATATAAGCTCTTGGAAGCAGACATGTTGGACCGTATAGAGCTGTCTGACGATGACAAGACTACGGTATCGACCGATGTGCTTGGCAAGGCGGCCCTGTGGGTGTACGAGGCCACCAAGGAGAACAAATTCGTCTATCCGTTTTTCGTCCGCTATGCCTACAGGCTGTATGACGGATCCTACATCATGCAGTCTGCTCCCTTGTTGATGGTGCCGAATTCTTCCGGCAGGCCGGCCGTCATCATCAACCGCATGACCGGCAAGGATGGGAATTTCAAGACCCTTTATTACCAGGTGGTAGGCCCGCACGTGGAACTGGAGATACACAAACTGGTGTTGGGTGAGGGACTGGAAAAGTGGAAAGATATCGTCACGGGCATAGACATCTTCGTTTCCGAACAGTTCTATAACTATCTTCCAAACGGGCAGTTGGAGTATCTATACAGCCGGGAGAAGTATGCGTATAAGGATGCGTACACCATATCCCGTTTGGACAACTATTCTAATTTTGGCTCGTACATGTACACCTATCAGAAATTGCCTGTGCTGAGCGCGGAAGCCTTGTATGGAACTTCCGTGATGGAGATAGACGATGAGGAGCAATATCTGTTAGGGTCTATAGTCATAGATCTTCCAGAAGTGGAAGACGCTCAGGGAGATTATCTGGAGAAAATCAGGAGCAATGGCCTGTTCTACCTGTTCAAGTCTTATTCCATTGACCCGGATGATGAAGATTACCTCAAAGAGGGGACGGTCGAGGCGGATGAGAACCAATTGAGGAATCTCAACCTGCAAAAGACGTTGCCTGACGATTATCAGACACACGACTTGATTAAACCGTTGTATGCCTTTGCTTACAACCAACGTCTGAACCTGGCCAACGTGCGGAGGGAACTTTTCGATGGTTTCCCGGCAGAAATGCAGGTGGGCTACAATGTCTTTTTCATGGGTTCTGAAATCATGGAGCTGAAGAACTATTACACGATATTCATCTATGTCCATGCCGGAGATGGGGAGGATATCATCGTCAGCCAACCGGCGGGTGAAGAGGTGTATTACTTCACGGACTACCTGTTCTATCCTGACCCGAATGCCTACAAGGCGGTCATCATTCAGGGTGGTTATTTTAATCAAGCAGCTGAAATCCAACTGACGGAACACAAATCCCTAAACGGTGCTTATTGGTTCAGTGGGTTCAAGGCTGGTCCCGTCTATGAGAGCATCAGCCCGGCGGATGTGCCTGTTGCTTCTGCTAACCGGGAAATTGTCGAGAAGAACAAAATATATACCTCTGAAGCAGGCAATCCTTTCTATTTCCCCTTGGGTGGAATCAACACGGTGGGGGTTGGTGAGATAAGAGGTATCAGCAGCACTACGCGCGCCCTTTCGCAGGGGCAGTTCGGGCAGTTCCCTTTGTTGGTCTTTGCAACGGATGGCATTTGGGCTATGGAAGTGTCTGATACGGGTTTATACAGTGTAAAGCAGCCGATGAGCCGTGATGTTTGCACTAACCCCCAGAGCATTACTCAGACGGACGGTGCGGTGGTGTTCGTGTCTGACAAGGGCCTGATGGTAGTGGATGGCAGCAATGTGGATCTGCTATCCGCTGAACTGGACGGTCCATCGTTCGACCCGCAGACGGTGGATCGCTTGCATGACGTGCTAGCCAAAGAAAATTTGTTGGAAGAGGTGGGCGACCAAGTGCCGGTGAAAGACTTTCTGGAGGGTTGTCGCATCGCCTATGATTATCCAAACGCCAGGCTGGTGCTGTTTCGCGAGGGCAGCCCGTATGCGTATGTCTATTCGCTGAACTCGCGGACGTGGGCCACGATGTCGGCCAACTTCGTGACGGAGGTGACGGACTATCCGAACAGTTACTTGCAGCGTACCACGGGGGAGGTGGTGAACCTTTCGCAGAAACAGGACTACGACGACACGGGGAAAGAGGTGCGTATATTCTTGTTAAGTCGTCCGATGAAGCTGGGCGATGATGCGCTCAAGACGGTGAATGCTGTTGTCAACCGTGGGCAGATGCGCCGTATGGAAGGTGCGGTCATGGTGTTTGCCAGCCATGACGGTATGAACTATGTGCCCATAGGAAGTGCGCGAGGTTACCGGGTGACGCGACTGCAAGGTTCACCTTACCGGTATTTTCGGGTGGCTATTGTACGCGACATGCACATCGGGGAATCATTGGCGCAGACATCGGTGTATTTTACCAGAAAGTGGAGGAACAAACCGAGATAGGGAGAATGTAAGTTGATAAGTTCTTGAGTTTATGAGTTGATTGTTCCTGAACTCAATAACTTGCAAACTCAATAACTCATATTTATTAACATTAAAATCAATAGGAGGAATTTACTATGGCAGAAAAGATTCGTGATGAGGTCCTGGCCTACATGAAGATTGAGGAACTGGAGAAACGTGTGGAAGTGTTGGAAGCAGCCGCTGCTGAATCCACGTCGTTGCAATCAGAAGATGGAGAAGAGACGGAATAAGGATTTTCTCACTTGGAATACTTATCCGGCTGGCTAAGTACAATGGATTTGAAGATTGCCCGGAGGTCGGCCTTCACGGTCACTTCCGGGCAATCTTTTTGGGGGCTCAGAGCAGTCTCCGGGTGATGACCGGGTAGTTTATCCCGTCATCGGATGTCCCGATGCGGAAGGCGGCTTTCTCTAATCCTTGGGGCAGGTCGGGAAGTGAGAGTACAGCATCCGTGACTTGCTTGCTGTAGAATCGTAGAGATTTATTTCCGCGTGAGATGGTGGGGCGCAACCCGTCCGTGTCTGGACGTATGAACAGGTTGTGTTCTTGATCTACGTAGAAGGATACGCGGTTTTGGTGTCCGAGGTTCATTCGCTGGACAACTTGGTCGATGATGTCTATTCTCCCGTTCCGGTTAAAACGGATGTCGGGTTTGGGTTGGTTCAGTCGGTACATATCTTGAAGCATTTTCGTTTGGATGTGGTGATTTCTTTGACTTTGATTATTTTGTTGTTAATGATGTTTGTTCCTGTCACGCCGAGGAAGTAGTCCAACGACGGGATGGTCCATCGGAAAGAGGCAGGTGTCCGTCGATTCCCATGCACAGGAAGTACCATGCAGCACTGGGTCTTGAAGGTGTCTGATCGCTCTACAGGAACCAGGGCAAAGTTATCTGTTCCCCGGATTCGTGTGATGATGATGAACCAGGGTGATGGCCCTTTGAATTCCATGGCTTTGAACAGGCGTCTGCTGATGAGCACAGGGGCCGAAGGTGAGTTTTTGAGTTGGATGTACATGTTGGTTATTTCTTTATTGATTAATTTGATAAATAAAATGTTGTGTCCTAGTATCTTTTCCCTCCGTGGTGGTAGCCACGCAGGCGGTTGTAGTTCATTTTGGTGCGGATGAAGAAGTCGAGGTCGATGCTATGATGCCTGCAATATCTGTACACAGATGAGATTGTTGTCTTAACAGCATCCTCCGCACAATCATTTATCAAGAAACAGCAAGAATCATAAGCGAATTTGAAAAACGGCATATTGGCCCAATAATCTTTAAATTCGTGGTCTGTCGTTACAACACTGCAAAGACTGAAGGAACGCAGTCCTGCTAAATCCAAGCATCGTATTACCACATCGCTAAGTTCATCTTCCACCGTATTCTTGATTTGCCGCTCGAAGTTTTCCTTGAAGTCAAGCGTATGCTCGTACTTCTTGAAGGCTTCCACGTCGGCGTGAAGGTTCTTACGGTCTGCTTGTACGGCTTCGGCTATCTCTGTTATAATGAGCATGAGACAATGTTCGTCACTGTGCTCTTCTTCGTGCCATCCGTTCGCCTTGGCGATGGAGTAGGCTTCGTCTCGTAGTTCGTTGAGGTTCATAGTTCGTATGTGATTAGTTTATTATAGATTTTTGCCGCAGCGTGTTCCAAAGTGCAGCCCTTTGATTCTCGCCATCCATCGAGGAACACCACCGCGTCGCAACAGAGCAGGGCGGTGATGTCGGTGCCGATGACGGCTTCGTAGAAATCGGGGTCGGAGTGGTCGATGTCTAAAGGAGAAACGGGCGTGTGCCCTTTCCTCTTAAGTACGGCCTTGGCGAAGATGCAGCGGGCTTCCACTTCTTCGATGTCGTGGCCGGTTATCGGGAGGCTGATGTAGACTTTCATAATTGGCACTCTTTATTCTTCATTTTAATTTCCTTTCTATCAATGTTTTCAAATCTTTTATTTCAAAATATGTATGGTCTATCTTTTGCTCTATCATCTGAATATAGTCTGCAACTGAATCATCAAAGTTGGTCGTTCCCATACTAAGAAGAGCTAAATCCTGAATCATTTCTCTCATTTCGTTAGTCTTAGTGACTACAGATTTCATCAATCGGTTGTATCTCTCCTTGTTCATATCAAATCGCCCTCCTTGGATTTCCGGTATTGCTGTTCGCTCACTTCGATTGTCTCTATCACAAACTCACCGTCCCGCTTGATTCGGGCGATAAGATAGAATTTCCCGTTACGCTCGTGGCGGGAATAGATGCGGTCTATTTTCTTCATGGGTTATTCGGTTTTATTGGGTTCAAACTTAGGGATGGGCATCCAGTGGGTAATGTCTCTCAGTCTTGCTCTCACGTGGTAGCCTTTGGCCACAACCGGGACACCACCGATGAGAGCCAATACGTTTTCGTTTGCTTCCGGCAACGCCTCTTCAACGCTTATCCATTGGTGGGAGAGGGCGTAGCATGCACCCTCATTAAAGCCTCGCAGATAACCGACTTGCTTGCCTTGGCTGTACTTGCTCACGTTCGGGTCGTAATGCTTACTGCCTTCCCTTGCTGCTTCCTCAATCCTTTTCTTCAGTATCTCGTTCATCTCACCACCTCCCGTCAACAGTTATATACTTCTTACATGTCGGGCATACCACCCAACAACCTTCGCGTTGGTCTGAATGTATGTCTGAGCGTTCGTACATAAACACGCAACCGCATTCAGGACACGTCATTTTCTTCTCTTTAGGCGGGAGTTTGCCTTCTTTGATTATTCTCATACCTCAGTCGTTTTTGTTCGTTTCTACAAATTTGTTCTCGACGCACCAGCACAACATGGAGTAGGCAGCATCAATAAGATTGTCTTTAATTTCTATTTCCACGTATGTGGATTCAATTTCCGATCCACACCATTTAGCATAGCATATATCATGCTCATCAATCATTATGTCATAGCACCCAAGATAAAATGCTCCTTTGTCGTATATTCTATTTGGCAGCGCATCCAGCACGTCCTGCAAGGTATAGGACGGTATGTCTTCCTCATTTCCGACAAGTTCTTCTTTCTTCAGGTGACCGAACATTAGCATGTATTCCGTGTCCATATCCGGCTTGTACAAACTTGCACTCGCGTTACTTGTATCAAAACCAAGTTCTTGCAAATGCAGCATCTGCTCGATTGATAATACCTGTTTGCTCATAATCCTATCACTTTACAAGTTCAAACTCATAAACGAACACATACGGATTCTCATTCCACACGTCTTTTTTGCTCACCTTATTTATGAGGTTAGCAAATGCTTCTTGCGGCGTATCATAATCACACTTAGCACTATTTGGATAGGAGAAAAATGGAATATCTTTTTGCCCTGCATCCCATTTGATAATGCCCTCTTTCAAACAATCCTCGTCCGAAATATCCTGAATACGTTCTATTTTCATATCGGTTATGCGGATTTGGTGGGGCATAAAGCTTGCGCGCACAAACATTTTATTATTCCATCCACCATTAGCAGCTCCCACGGATGCTGCAATTATCTCCCATCGGGATTTCCCAAATTCACTAAATCCGCCACAATCACGGTAGCTTTGCGCCACAGCAACCACTTCGCCGACTTTGTATTTAGGCAATATCTCACCTCCATCAAACTCGTTTTCGTCAGCATCATACATACAAGGCAATCCAACTACTTTCTTATCAGATGGTCTTATGTGGATATTGAATCCTGCTACCCATTCTCCTTTAAATGTTTTACGACACTTAATAAGTTGCCTTGTCTGCGTCTTTCTGCCTTCAAGCACCGCTTTGGTGAGCAGAAATTCATCTGAGAACATTATCTTCTTCATACTCTTTACTTTTTAATCGCTCTTACAATATCCGCTATTCCGACTAAGACAATCCAAAGGATAAACACGAATCCCGCAAAGTGCCAAAAGTCACCCAATATGTATCTGACAAAATCCATAATCTTTACTTTTTAATCAGTTTAACCGCTTCACGTAAACCAGCCTCCATTGCTTCTTCGTAGATCGCGTATGTCCGTTCAGATGTTTCAAAATCACCAGGCCATATCATATCGTCCATTTTTCCAATAAAGTATTTCCACACATCAATATTAGTGGATGGAGCCATAAATTCTGCGTCTACCGATATCCTATGCACCTCGCGAAGCCACCTTGCTGCCAATGCCTGCGTGGGACATGGAACCCATCCTTTCGGGGTAGATTCCCCTATTTTAGACCATCGAAATCCGCCAACATTATCATAGCTATAACGGCATGGCACATTAAACCCTGCCTCTTTCAGCATACGGGCAGTGTCTAATGAAACAAATTGTTCTTCTATCATAATCAAAAAGGTATTTTATTGCTTCTGTTTTGCTTTCTTCTCTCTTTCAAGTTGTTCGCCTTGTGCCGCCACTTAGGCAACGGCTTGTTTTCGTCGAACGGGTCACGCCCGATACGTTCAAGATACTTCATCTTGGCAAGTATCTTTGGGACTGCCGCTGCGTATGCGTCCGCAAATTCTTCAAAGGTTATCATTGCTGTCCCTCCATTGTATATTTGCAGTTGTGATATATTTCTCATCATCCTTGAAGTTCTCCTCGGCTTCTTTCTTTGTAGGAAAGATTTTCCAGCCTACTTTCACTTGACCGCCATCCTTGTAAAGGTTGACAAATCCCAGTTCCTCCTTTATCGGTTTCAAAACAAGTTCTCGCGGCTCTTCGTCAGACCATTTAACTTCGGGGAATAAATTAAGGTCAAGTATTTGGCAATCTCCACTTACGCACGCCCAATGTTCAGGTTGTTTTATTGGCTTCTTTTCATACAGCCACAAGTGACCATCTTTGTCTCTTGCTACATACATAATTATTCTTCCTTAACTTTAGGTTTATACTCCTTTGTTTTTTCGTCGTACTCGTAGCAGTCGGGGCAGTAGAGTTTGCCGTCGATTTCCTGCCAGTCCAATTCACTGCAAGTTGCTCGTAACCACTCTTCATCTTCAAACACAATAGTTCGTTTGGTCAAACTGTTTTTGAGCGAACCTCCGCACACGTCGCACTCGGCTTGGTACATCGTCACTTCGCGTATCATTTCTCACCTCCTTTCTTCAATTCGGCAATGAGGGCATCGGCTGCATCTACAGCATATTTAGCAAAGTTGATTCTGTCTATAGTGAAGTCATATATAGAAGCAAATACTTCTTTGGCGATTTTATACCTGCGTTGTTCCCAATCAATATCCGTACTAAGAACCTCTTCCACATCCTCAAAATCCCACGCAAGATTAAGTCCTTCCACTTTCACGCATTCATTGCCTTTTGAATCAATGTACGACACAGAATCGTATCTATCGCGTTCAGCACCCATAAGGTTGTACCACGCTATTACATCGACTATCTCACCCGTTTTTCTGATTCTCTTCTTCATTTCTCTTCCTCCTTATCCATTCGTTTAATAGTTATAGCCAAACCGATGTAAAGGATATATGCACAACCCGCAATAAGCAGCGTTACCCATTCTCCAAGTCGCATTAAGCAGAATATGGAGACGGCACACGCAAATATCACAGCAATGATTGCAAGGCTTTCTTTCACAGCCTCCAATATATCTTTCATTTTGTTTCCTCCTTTCTTTCGGGAAGCAGGTCTGAAATGTATGCCCATAAAACATATCCTTTCAAGGTCATTTCATGGAACCCTATCCCCGCACTATAATACATTATTTCCATAAGCCCATTGCTCATCAATACCGCTAAAAAACCACTATACTTGGGTAATTCATCTGTTGAGTGCCACACGGAGTTGATGCGCCACTGGGCACCGGAGATAAACGCTTTCATTGCTTCGGCACGCCCTGGTAATCCAACTATTCCTAATTGGTCTAAGGCGTAATCACGACCCGCCTTTTCAATCTGTTCTCTTGTCATAGTGTTACAATTTTAATTATTCGATTCCTTCTATTACATGCCCGAAAACGGACTTCTCGTCAATATCCAGCTCCAGATGCAGGCGCGACGGCATGGCCTTGATGTAGTTGTACAGGCGAAAGGATTGCATATCATCGTCGCCTGTCCGGTCAATGATAGTCAATAGCAGGGCGTTCACAATATCCGCGTCGTTGCCGAAATCTTCTTGCACGCTGGAGCGGCATTTCCCTACATCTGATTTCAGACGACGAATAGCAGCGATGGCGGTGTTGAAATTCCGCTTGGCATCGTGTCGCAGTTCGTAGCCTTGGCGTCTGTATTCATGTTCCATATCCATGAGGTTCGTTTCCAGCACGTCCACAAGTACGTACGCGATGTTGGTCATGGTTGATAGTTTGTCTAATGGTTTCATTGGTCAAAGTATTGTTTACATTTAAATCCTTTTCTCGGTTCAAAATCTCGAAATTCGCAAGTGTGGTATAGCTCTTTCCGGTCGGCCCAGTGGGCCATGTCTTTTTGCCATTGCGGGATGACTTGCGTCGGGTTATCCAAATCACGGTAGGGTTGCGCGTGAACGATAACTCGCTTGTTCGTGCGCCAATGGCTGATGCGGCGTATGCTTTCCTCGAAGTCGATGATGATGCAGTAGAGGAAGTATTCGCCACGGTATCCGTGCTTTTCCAACAGACTGATTGCCCGTTCGCATTCGGCTATCTGTTGGGGAGTGTCGCAACCGAAACGGATGCGCTTTATCCATTTCACCTTGGCAAGCAGTCGGGCGATGTCGTCCGTCACCAAGCGTGCGTCAAGCCCTTGGTTGAAGTCCACGCGGTACTTACGCCGGGTGATTTCCTCTATCTGCTCCAGTCCGTAATCGGAAGCGAGTATGTTGTTGTCCATGAGGATGAGGTTGGTGCGCCCGTCAACGGCTATCTCGTGCACGTCCATGTATGGGGTTATGCTGCCCTCCTTCTTCGGTACGATGCACCACTTGCATCGGTTGGGGCATCCACGGGTGAGGAATCCGTAGGCGGTCTTGGTGTCTATCTGCGGATAGATGGTGTAATCGGGCTGGATGCGGTCTATTGCTTTGGGCAATACCTTGTGCAGGTCGTACCCCGTTCCGCCTTTCTCCACTTCGTCGGCGTTGATGTAGTATCCGTAGTCAGGAGTGAAGCTGAATACTTTTGCCATATACACCTTGTCGTATTGGTCTAACGGGTTATACCATTGCACGGTGTCGCCATGCTGTTTGTGCCAGGCGGACAGTTTCATCAGGGCGAGGTTGGAGTAGGTGCTGTCTACGGGGAGCAGTGCGATGTTCATTGTTCAAAATTTATTTTCTGTTGTAATACTTCGTCTGCATAGAACTTGTTGAAGGATTTTCCGCTTATCCACCAGCAAAATCCGGTTTCGGCATCGTTGAAATTGTGATTGATATACCCGTTGTCAATCAGCCATTTGATGGTTTTAATCCAGTTCCGCTTTACATGTGGCCAGCGTTTGATTTCTTTTGCTTTTTGCCGAGGCTGTGACATAGGGCAGCAGATGCAGCCGATACGAGTATATCCTTGGTCGTACAACTCGCAATGCTGTATCCCGTTTGCATTCAGGAACTCCCACACATCCCGTTCCGTCCAATAGATGATTGGCGACACAAGTATCTTGTCCTTGCCACCGACACAGGTAACCATCTGCTCCTCGTGCTCGCTCCACTGGTCGAAGGTTTCTTCTGTACGCTTGCCTTTGATGTTGGTGCTGATTTCTTCCCGTTTGGCGCGTCGTGCGCTTTCCTGTTTACGCACGCCGATGAGCGTCACCTTGCCCGCACCGTACATTTCCTTGTATTCGGCACAGCACCAGCGAAATCTACGTGTCGGAAGTAAGTGCTTCTTTTTCGCCATGTCATAGATGCTCATCCGCGGCTTAATCAGTTCCACGTCCGGGTATTGCGTCTTGACGAACCGTATTACCTCTGGAGGGTCAACACTGGTAAGGCTCATGTACGTCTTGTGCTTCACGCCTGCCAGCTTAACGAGGTGATAAAGAACTTGACTGTCCTTGCCTCCGGAGAAGGTGTTGTAGAATCCATTTTCTGGGTCAAGTCGCAGTGCCATCTTCTCGGCCTTTCGTATGAGGTCGATGGAGTAGAGAATCTTCTTCTGCAATCTGGGACGGACGCGGGAGAGGACTTCGTTTAGCGTGAGGTTGATTTCGGATGCTGTCATTGTTGATTTGCTATTTTCTTGATTCAAAGTATTTGCACACCCTTCCGTAGCGATTGCAAGCACAAACTCTCCTCCCCATCGCCTTGCAGTAGCAGGAGTTCTCGATGAACTCCGAGGCATTGGCGCAATCCCTGCATCGGACAGGGACGGTGGTGTCACGAGTTGGCTTAACTGGTTGTTTCTTCATCTTCGACCTGTTGTATGGCGCGGAATATCTCGTATGCCACTTGAGGCACCCATGCGTTTCCTAAGGCTTTTATGGCTTCTGCCCTCCATTTTGGAAAGGTGATACCAACCAGTCCAAGGGAAAGCCCATCATTTCCGTTACAAACAGGGGGTTGAGTTGGGAAGCCTGCCCATCGGTCGGCTGGCAGTTCTTCACGACACATCCCGGCAGGGTGTCTCTGTCCGACTGGCTCGGGGGAAACGTGCTGTTTTTCCCATCCTGCGCGGCTGGCGTGGGAAGCATCCCGTGAAAGTCCAGGAAGTCTGTCAGGCCGTTGGCTCCAGACTTCCCTTTCTCCCGGCAACGCAAACCGCTCTTCCCGCTCTGTTTCAATTCTTCCACCCTCTCTGCATGGTGTATGTCGGTGCTCATCGGTGTCGGGAGCAGCCCCATCTTCGCCGCAAGTGCAATCGTAGGACGCTCCTTTGCATCCGGCGACGGTGACTTGTTGATTCTTCCGCTCCCGCTGTCTATTGATGTCGGTGTCGGCAGCAAGTCCAGCGGCATGAACTCCGTTTTCCCTTCCGCATTGCATCGTTTCAGCCCATGCGTCTGCACGGTGGGCAATAATCCACACGCGGTCCCTCCTATGGGGCGCTCCGACGGCACAAGCCGGAATAACAAACGGCTGGACGGAATATCCTTCACGCTCGAGGTCTTGGCAGACGGTTTCGAGGACGTACTGCTGCTCCGCTCGGTATAGGTGATTCTCGTCGAAAAAAGCGGAGCCGCTTCCCACTTCAATCTCCTCGCCGGGCTGAACCATCGTGAGGATTCCAGTAACGTTCTCGCCAACGACCCAAGCGGGTCGGATTTCACGCACAGCGCGGACAACCTGCGGCCAGAGGTAGCGGTCATCGTCCGCTCCCTTTCGCTGTCCGGCCACGCTGAAGGGCTGGCAGGGGAAGCCTGCGGTGAGCACGTCGACGCGTCCCCGCCATTCTGAAAAATCTGTTTTTGTGATGTCTTCATAACTCGTTGAATTTGGATACCAGTATTCGAGGACTTTGCGTCCGAAGGGGTTTATCTCGCAATGGAAGAGGTTGGTCCATCCCATCCACGTGGCGGCTATCTCGGCTCCGCCTATTCCGCTGAAGAGTGATGCGTGGGTCATACGGTCTTTGTCTTGGTTATCGTTCATACAGCCTGCACCCCGTCCACTCCACGGCCTCGCGAAGGAACAGTATGCTCTCCGTGTCCCACTCCGGGTATTTCAGGCGGACGGCGGTCTGCCCGTCGGTGTTGGGTCGCTGGAACAGCAGTGGGCAGGGCTTTCCGTGGTCCAGCCAGCGGAGGAGGAAGGCGGAGAGTTGCTCGTCGTCCAGCTGCACGATGAAGCGTTTTTCATTCATCGCGCGCTCCCTCCACGGGCTTGGGGCTTGGCGCGGCGGCCCGCAGTTGCTTGAGGATGTAGCTTCCGGGCAGCTTGACGCGGTTCTTCTCCAGGCGGCTTTCTCGGCTTTCGCGGCAGTGTTTCAGGTGTTGCCACACTGGGTGGCCTATTTGGCCGAAGTTGGAGAGGCGCATGATTTCGTCCTGCTGACGCTGTGGGATGCCGAGGGTGTTCATCTCGCGGCACAGGCCGTCGAAGTTCCGGGGGATGCCGTCGCGCTGCGACAGGGGAGAAGACAGGAAGTCCGTTCCTCCTTCCCCGCCCCTTGGGGGGCTTTGGGGGGAGGAGGATTTATCCTCCACATCTACATGATCATTATCATCTACATTATCATTATCAGTTACGTTTGTTAGGCTGTCGTAACACGTGTTAGCTTTGTTATCGCTTGTTACGTTTGTTAGCTTTGTTACGCCCGGTTGGTTCCCGTACCTGGACTGCATCCCTTTCTTCCCGGCCTCGCTGCGTTTGATGACCGTTTCCTCGTACTTCTCGTTGTTGTAATCAATCTCTTTTTTAATGAAGGAGAATGCCATTTTCGAGAGCGGTTTCAGCTCGGGCAGTGTCCCCGACGCTACGTATTCGATGATTGCGTCGTACACTTCAAGTCTGACCTCCGGCTCGAAATCCGTTAGCACCTCATGCCAGGCGACATTAAAAACGAATGATTTCTTTTGATTTTTGGCCATAGGTTTGGTGGTTATGTGTTGATCCTAATATCCCGTCTTGTTCAATCTTAGCCCCTCGCGCTCGTAGGATAGCAACGTGCGCAGCGCGTCAAGCTGGTGGGTGGCTGCGGCGTTGAGCCGGTCGAGGGTGTCGACGAGGAAGGCTTCTTCTTCAGCGATGCTGTCGAGCAGGGCGTTCTGCACCTTGGCCGAGAGGCAGTTTTCCTTGGCGATGGCTATAATGGTGTTCTGTATCTCTTCGGACTTGCGGCGGCGCAGCATGCGTTTGGCCGTGGCAAGCATTTCGCCCGTCCTTGCCACGTAGACCATGGTGTCGGCTATCCTTTGCTGGATTTCCTGCGGGTTGTTCTGGCAGGTGATTTGCAGGTAGTCGCTGATGATCTTTGCTTCTTCTTGTAGGGTCATAGGTTTTTCTCCTTTCTGAGTTTGGCGTTCAACGCCTTGTAATACTTAATCAGTTGCTCGTACTCAAAATCGCTGTACTTGCGCGTTTGCTTCTTTTTGGCTTCCAGCAGCAGTACACGTTGCTCGCCATACTTGGCGACAAGCCCGCGGCGGTAGCCCTGCATGTTGCCCTCCATGAAGCGGTTGCATTTCCTGCACTGGGCATTGCAATTCATCTCGTCGAAGCGGGTGGACATGTGCTGACGATTTATGTAATGTCCACAGTCGGCTTGCTCAAAAGGCTTTATTTCGTTACAACTGATGCACTTGAAGTATCCACCAGAACTGTCCCGCAGGCGGATGTAGAGCGAAAACTCCTTGTCGAGCTTGGCTTTCAGGTCGGGCTTCTTCTTTATCTTCACCCCGGCTTTGTCGAACAGGGGCAGTGGTTTATCTTTCTTCTTTGGCTTTCGTCTGAGGTAGTACATTGTGTATTACGTTTTGATTTGCCGGCCAGGCGGGAATCGAACCCGCATCGTGTGCAACTGCATGGGATGTGACAGCCGTTCTCACATTACGCAACACTGGCCGTGATGGAAGCCTGTGCGGGAATCGAACCCGCCTTTCCGAAGTGCTACGGCGTCCTGACCGGATGGACGAACAGGCTTAAAATTCTATTCAGTGGATTCGTTTGTCGGAAGCCACCAGTCGGGGATGTAATCTTGTTCGGTCATTTGGCGTCCTCCTTATACTTCTATGATGGCTATGTCCGGAGCAATGGTACTAATCTTATTCAGCAGCGCATTGATGATACCGTTCTTGTTCTCCCACATCGTTTCGTTGGCCCCAGCGGAGACAAGGGAGAGGCTGACGTCGCGACCGTCCACGTCTGCATATATCTCGACTTCGATTTCTTCGGGTTCAAAACCCTTGAAAAGGGGAATGAAGAGCTTGAAGGACTTGGGCAGGTTACTGTCCACTACCTGCGAGTAGTTATCCGTCCGGCTTCCGTTCTCCTCTTTGCTCCGTTCTATGTCCTGGCTTACTTTGGCCTTGAAATTCTTCAGTGTGGAGACGATCGACATGTTCGCTGGCTTGTCCTTGAAGAAGGCCCGTTGCATCTTGCAGAACTGCGAGAGCTTAGCTGGCTCCCAACGCTTGTCGGTGTTGATGCCGAATGCCTCCATCTCACGGGACGGTTTCAGTTGTCCGGTAATGACGTTCGTGTAGTAATCATTCTCCTTGTCGATAAGAGTAATGTCCATTTTATCGCGACTTACTTCGATGTGGGCTTTCTTTTGGTCGATAAGTTCTATCTTCTTTTCCAGCCAGCACAGCGGAGCTTCGATGTTTCCTTCTATTTCAACAGAAATCGGTTCCTTATTCGGTAGCTGTTCGGCTGCCTTGCCTTCTCGCAAGATAATCTCAATAGGCGCACCGTTATAATCCTTCGGCACTACCACATTCAGTTTGTTTTCATTCATTGTCTGTTCCTGTTTTACGATTAATACTAAACATT
Organism: Candidatus Bacteroides intestinipullorum; assembly: GCA_018883785.1. GTDB lineage: Bacteria > Bacteroidota > Bacteroidia > Bacteroidales > Bacteroidaceae > Bacteroides > Bacteroides intestinipullorum. The sequence continues at coordinate 10,683 of JAHLFO010000040.1, read as the reverse complement.
GTCTTTTGCATTTCCTGCGGCATGATGGGCCGGCTATAGACTAGTTCGCCAAGCCGGTTGTAGAATCCGGCCATGCGCTCGTCATGGTAGAGTATCTTGGCGCACTCTTCGTCGTCGCGGAACTCCGAACCTTTCTTAATGTGGTCCAGCAGTTCGGATTTCTCTTCATTTAGCGGTTTGAGGCGCTCCTTGAAGTCGTCCATCACTTCTTTTTTCTCCGTCTCGATGTCGTTTATTTGGATGGAGATTTCGGCCAGCGATTCTTTCTTCTGCGCCAGTTCTTCTGGCGTGAATCGATGGGTGTACCCGATTTTCTCTACCGCGTCGGCGTTGTCGCAGAGGAACTGCCAGCGGTCTTTCTCGTTGATGTCTTGGGCTAAGTGTTGTTCCATTGTTCTATCTTTTTGGTTAGTTTCTTGCTGAGTTTCTGCATCTGCCTTGCCTTGTCGGCCTCGCGGGCAGACTTGGCGTTGACAGTGATGTATGCCGCTGCTTCTTGAAGGAGGCGGGCGGCTTGGGTCAGGTCGGTCTTGCTGATGTCCATTTTTCATTTTTTAGTTCTTCATTTAAGAAGGCCTTGGCCAGCTCGTCGAAATAGAGGGTGTCCGTCGGGATTTCGTCGTCGGCGGCCATCACCTGGTTGGCCACGGCCCGCTTGTCGTAGATAATCTGGTAGAGCTTGCGGTCGATGGTGCCGCGGCCGATGAGGTAGTAGCACGTCACGTTGTCGCGCTGTCCGATGCGGTGGCAGCGGTCCTCGCACTGCTGGCAGTCGGCGTAGGTCCAGGGGAACTCGATGAAGGCCACGCGGCTGGCGGCGGTGAGCGTGAGGCCCACGCCTGCGGCCTTGATGGAGCAGATGATGAGCCGGGACTTGCCTTGCTGGAAGGCGTCGACGGCTGCTTGCTTCATCACGGCTGAATCCCGTCCGGTGACGGTGACGGCGCAGGGGAACATGCGGCGCAGTTCGTCCACGATGTCGTGCAGCGAGCAGAACACCACGAGGGGCTGGCCGCTGTCGGTGACGGTGCGGATGAAGTCTGCCGCCTGCGCCACCTTTCCCCGTGCGGCGATGCCCCGTAGGGTCATGAAGCGCACCAGGGCTTCCATGCGCATCTTGCGGCGTATCTCCGGCTCGGGGCAAAGTCGGTACTCGCGGAGGTATCGGGCCAGGTCTTCGGCGGCAGTGTCGTACTCCTCGCGGTTGGCGATGTCCACGTAGAGGTCCACGCGGGTTTTCTCCGGCAGTTGGGTCAATACCTTCTGCTTCTCGCGCCGCAGGAGGCAGGTGTCGTAGAGGCGGCGGCTCAGCTCGTCGAGGTTGGAGGCTTCGCGTTCGCCCTGGGCGTAGTCCAGCAGGAACTGTCCGCGCCCGCCGAAGTCCTTCAGCCGGTCCATGATGGAGAGCTGCGCCACGAGGTCGGCGGGGCGGTTCACCACGGGCGTGCCGCTGAGCAGGATGATGTATTCCTTGCCCGCCGCCAGCCCCTTGGCGAACTTGGCCTGCTGCGTCGTGGCGTCCTTCACGCGGTGGCTCTCGTCGATGATGACCGAGCGGAACAGGCGTATCTGCGGGCAGAACACCACGTCGCGGAGCCGGAAGGAAGCCCCTCCCTTCCTCCCCCGTAGGGAGGAGCCTTTTATGTCCCACACGAAGTACTTGCGCAGGCTCTCGTAGTTGACAATGACGTATTGGAACATGCGCATCTGCACGAGGTAGGGCCACGTGGTGCGCACGGCATCGGTCAGGACAAGAGCCTTGGTGTCTGTGAACTTCTCCACCTCGCGCTGCCAGTTGATCTTCAGCGAGGACGGGCAGATGACCAGGCAAGGCCAGGCACCGGCGGCGTGGATGATGCCGATGCTTTGCAGCGTCTTGCCCAGCCCCGGCTCGTCGGCCAGGAAGAAGCGTTTCCACTTCAATCCTTGCGCGATGCCTTCCGACTGGTAGGGGTAGGGGGTGACTTTCAGAGGGGTGCTCATCGGGGGTGTCTTTGTTTGTAGTTCCATCCGTTCAGTTCGTACACTCTCTTTCTGGCTTCCTCGCGGTCGGTGTAGAATGGCTCGCCGGGCACGGGGTCGGACGTCGTGGTGCGACTGTCGGCGTAGATGCAGACGTAGATGCGGAAGTGCCGACCGTAGGGGTGGTAGCTGTATTCTCCTTTTTTCATATTCCATTCAAATTAAAAAGCCAATACTGGAAGGCCAGTTCCTCGTACTTCTCGCGTCCGTGGCGGTAGGTGCCGTCGCCCCGGTTGATGAAGTGCTTGAACACCAGGCAGTTCTTCTTGCTGATGGCGTAGATGAAGTCGCGGTTGCTCCCGGCGATGTCCATGTACCAGGCGCGGCTGCGGTCCCAGTCGAAGAAGTCGATGGCTTCCTCAAACTCCCGCTGCGAGGCGGCGAACGTGGTCTTGAGGTCTCCGCCGAATCCGGCGAAGGGCATCCACCAGTCCCATTTGCAACGGGTGGGCAGCGTGAAGGCGAATCCGCCATACTCGAAGTCCTGCCTGCCGTTCACCATGAAGCGTTGCGTCTCGGCCTGCTCCAGCACGGTCTTCAGGAAAGCGTCGTGACGGGCTTCCATGCGCAGGGACCGGTTCATCTCGCGGGCGTGGTCAAATTCTTCGTCCGTATAGAGAACATCGTCCACCGTCCGCCGGAAGTAGTTGACGCGGTCGGGTTCGGTGATGATGGCATCTACCAGCGATCCGAACCGGAAGGCCTGCTCACGGTCGCCGTATTGGATGTGCGGGTGCAGCAGGTTCTTCAGTTCGGTGAGGTCGCTGTTGGAGACTTCGGTGCGGTTGTAATAGGCATCCATTTTAATGAAGAATTCTTCATTATTAGTTCTTAATTTACTTCGCTTTTACTTCGTCCTCATACGTGATATAGGCAGACTGGATGAAACGCGGGTCTTGCTTGTCGTTGGCCAGGCGTTCGCAGATGGTGAGCTGCGACTTGAATTTCTTCGTCAGTTCCTCCACGCTGAGGGTGACGCCTTCCGTTGTCCACCAGAGGTTGAGGATGTCGAGGAATCCGCGCGGGTCGTTGACCACGATGCGCTTCTTCACCTGTGCCTTGGGCTGGTAGACAGGGGCGGCGGCTTTGGCCTGCTCGAACAGTCCGGCCATTTCTGCTTGCTGCTTCTGCACCTGCTGGCGTTCGCGCTCTTCCTGCTCGCGGCGGATGCGTTCCTGTTCGCGGCGGGCGGCTTCCTCGGCCTCGCGGCGTTTCAGCTCTTCCGCTCTCTTCGCGGCTTCTTCGGCGGATGCCTGTGCGATGGCCTCCAGCTCCTTCCGTTTGCTGGGCAGTAGGGTGAGGACGCTTTCCACATTGGACTGCATCTCGAAGTTGTACTGCTCGCGGAACTGCGGAATCAATCCTTCGAGCACCTGCCGGCGGATTCCCGCGGCCTCTGTGCTGTCCATCTCTGCCGGGATGCGCACGCCGGAGTAGAGGGTAGATGCGTAGTCGTCGGGCAGGTCCAGGGGGATGGCTCGTATCTTGCGCTCTTGCTCCTCAAAGTTTTGTAGGGTAATCTCCTGGTTGAGCGCAGCCAGCTCGTTGTACCGCTGTGTGAGGTGCCGGTTGAACGTCTGGCGGTAATCGGCCTCCACGTCCCGGAGGTAGGAAGAGCGTGCCAGCTCGCGGCGTTGGCGTTGCTCCTCGGCGCGTCGGCGTTCCTCAGCCTCACGCTGCTTCCGGGCGGCGTAGGCGTTGCGGTAGTCCTGCAACTGATAGGGTATGCTTCCTTTCTTCGTGGGGTCCACTTCGTTCTCCAGTGTGGTGAAGACGGTGCGTATCTCGTCGAACAGCTTGGTGACGGCACTGCGCTGCTCGTTCATCTTCTTCACCGTGTTGCGGCTCTTGCGGATGTAGGTGTCCGCCTTCTGGTCGAGTTCGTCGTTCATGCCTTCGGCCTCTATGGTGTCCAGCAAGGTTTGGCAAGAGGCGAGGCAGCGGTCGTGGCTCTGCTGGTTGTCACGCCATGCCTGCGGGGCTTGTGACATCACCAGGCGTATGTTGTCTTCGCGTAGGATAAGTTCGTTGCTCATAACTATTAAATGAAGAATTAAGAATGAGGAATGAGGGATGATGAATTACCAGGGTTCGTCGCTGTCTTCAGACTGTGCGGGGTCGACGGTGATGCCTTGGGCATCGTCACGCGGCGGGCAGAAGTCCTGCGACTTTCCGGGCTGCGGGGCATCTACCGTCTCTTCCACGCCGTAGAAGTCCTCTTGCGGCACATCCACCGTGTCGGTCTCCATCTGCGTGGCCTTGCCGATGCGTACTTTGGGGTAGGTCTTGAAGGCGTGCTTGATGCACTTGGCCATTAGGAAAGCGGGGTCGATCCCTCCGTTCTGCGAGGAATAGAGTTCGTTGGGGTTGCCTTTCACCCAGCGGCGGTTCTGGTCGTCCCACTTCCTGTTCTGCTTGGCGGAGTATTCGGAAAGGCGCGTCCAGTCTTCTTCGAACATCACGGCGTAGTCCACGGAGTTGTCCGTGCGGACAATCTTCATGAAGCAGGCGACGATGTGCCGGCTCTTGTGCGGGAGGTTGCAGGTGTACTTCACGGATTTGCGCCCGTCGTTGTCCGAGAAGGAGAAGCTGTCTTCCTCATAGACTATGACGGGGTTGTCGGCATACTTTATCTGCCCGGCCCGTGCACGCAGCACCAGTTCGCCATAGCCGGAAATGGTGAGCGTGAGGCGAGGTTCGTACGTGTTCTTCCCCTGGGCATCCTTCCCGACGGTGATGTTCCGGCCTTGCAGGTAGCAGAGGGCGCGTACTCCCGGCTCGACGGACAGGCCGCAGACGGCCAAGTCGATGAAGGTGGTGAAGATGGAGAAGCGCGTGGCCTTGGCGGCGGTCTGCGCGTTGTCCTTCAGCCAATGGGTGAAGTGATTCAGTTCGCGCTCGTAGGCTGCTTCGCCTGTTCCTTCGCCCCAAAGGGTGTCCCAGATTTGGATGAATTTCTCCTTGACCGGTTCGTAGGTCAGGATGTCGGCAGGCTGCAACTGGTTCAGCGTGTCGACGGTCAGTTGAATGTTGCTCATAATGGTTTGAGTTTAAGTGATACACTATATTTATATGTTCCCTTGTTTGTTCCAGGTTTGAGGGTCAGCCCCAACCCGTGGGGCCGGCCCTTTCTCAAACCATGGAGCCAAGCAAAGATTTGTCTCGGAATGGTGGAACCGTCCTATCCTCACGGACCGGGCGGGACAGTTAACATGTTAAACACAAAATATATATGATTAAAACATGGTTAGGGTTTGTTCCCCGCCTCCGCATCAAAGGGCAGGCTCGTGGCCGGGCAGGGTTGTATATTAGGACAAGTGCCATCCAGTTAAGGTGTGTTTATAAGCGGCCTACGCTCACTCGGAATAATATAAGTCATTTTTTTACATGTGATTTGACCGGTGTGTTTCGCTCCTTTGTCCGGTCTCTTTTCACATGCCCCTTCAGCTACTTCGTCGGTACTTCGTTTCGCTCTTCGGTAAAGGGGGAATCCCAGTTTATAGTCCTTCTGATTGCCAGTCATTCGGACTCTCAATATGTCAAAGAACGATTAAGGGTTTCCCCTGGAAGATTCGAACTTCCGTCCCGCGACTTTGTTATTCCTAAAAACATCTTTTTACCTATCTATATCAGTTATGACTAACTAATCCAATCAAGCATGATGGTTGTCGCGTGCTCTGTCCGCTGAGCTAAGGGGAAGGGTGGGGGTCTACTCGAAGTAGTCTTGTATTGTCTCTTTCAGCTCAATCAGACGGGCTGTTTCATATTCTATCTTTCCGGGACGTTTGCGCGGTTCTATTTTCCCTTGTTTACGCCAACGGAGGACGTTTCCTTGTCCGAATATCTCGAAAGCCTTTCGCTGGGACAGGTATTCCGGCATCGTGGCCTCTCGCTTCATCATGGTGACTAGCCGTGCAGCTATGTCGTTGACGAATGTCTCGTAGGTCACCATCTTGTCTGCGAATTGTATCTGCATCATATCGTTATCTTTTATTAGTCTGTTTGTCACACTTCCAGGCATATATTCCCAACGGAATGAATCCCAGCACATACAGTGCGATGCTCCATGCTTCGTACGGGACATAATGTGAAATCAGCCGGCTGGCGATGAGCATCACGATGCTGACGATGGGGTAGATGTAGAGTTTCATATCGTTTCGTTTTTAAGTTTATATTGGTTCCCGGAGGCCGATTCGATTCAGCCGCTCACGCTTTTCTCCGGGATTTCGCTATCTTTGTGGTGTCTAACCAAAAAATGATAGCCTTATGAATGAAAAAGAACTTTTAAATCAGTTTCTGAACGCTTTCCCGGATAGTACTCATCCTTTGGACAAGCAGAGATTCATCCTTTATGCGCTGGAATGTATCAAGAACAGGCATTTTATCGACATTGAAGCGATGGAGCAAAAAGGAATCTCTTCCGATATGATTAGTGAGTACCAGACCGGTTATGAATGGCTCAGGGATGCTTTCCGTATTTTGAACGGAGATAAGCTCTAATGTCATCTGATGCCTTGGCGGCTTCTTCTCTTGTCGGGAACAGGTTGCCAAGGTCTTTCATTTCTTCTATGAATTTTTTGCAGCAACCGTTCCCATTGAAAATGCCTTTAACTGGCTCCGGCCGGAAATCTCCTTCACGCAAGTACCAATAGTCTTCGTATTCACCCAATGGTTTTTGAAAATATTCGGATGTAATATTTACTTTATTTAATTCTAAAACTGTTTCTATTACCTTTCTTCTGATGAAAGAATAATCTCTAATGATTCCGTCAGTAGTGAAATTGAAGTCTATAGCCTCTGGCGATATTTGTTTTATTGCCACTGAATAGGAGTAATCCATAACTCCATTAATTCCCTTTTGTCCTATTTCTATAATCAGTTTCATACATTTAGTTTTTTAATTGTTTATCTATTGTTCCCGCCGGCGGATTCGGTCCAGCAGCTTCACGCCTTTTCGGCGGGATTTCGCTATCTTTGTGGTGTCTAACCAAAAAATGATAGCGATATGAATAGCATTAATGCCCAAAAACTTGAGGAGTACCTAAGCTCCTTGGAATGTCCGGTGTGCCACAAGCGCACAAAGTTTACCATCACCCTTGGTCCCAATTATCGTCCTTGTTTGAAGGCTCATCCGTCTTGCTGCTGTGATTATTGGAGGAGTTGTATCCAGAACATCGTAGCGAGCGAAGCCACACGGATAGAGAATTGCGAACTGACTGGAACGCCCTACACAGTTCGTATCTGATGTAGAGGTAGAGTTCCTTCGGGTACATGCGGAGGGGAAGCCTTCTTTCTTCCCTTCCTTTCCACAAGTAGCAGTTCCATGGCCAAGGTTTCCCATTGATGAAGATGAATTCCTTCTTCGCGGCCTGCTCTTCGATGGACTGGCATTCTGGTGTCGTTGCTTCCATGTTCATACGTTTTATTCGTTCATGACTCTGTCCAAATCCATATTGTATATATGGTTTAAGAATAAATTCAGTTGTTCCGGCTTGAATTTCGATTGATAATCATCGAAATTCAAGCAAGTAGATGCGTATCTCGCGGTCTGTTTGCGGGTATCTGTTTTCTTTTGAAGATTCCATACCTATATTTTTTAACTGTTTACGATCTTCCGTGGATCATATACGTCAATTATCTCTTTATAGAACTCGACAATCTTTACTAAGACTTCATTGCTCTTTGTGTCGCAGTATTTCACAATCGCTTTCATTACTTTTGATGAATAAAACAGGAAATAAGAAACTGACACTGCCAGAACAATGATACATGAGCTTAATGTTATAAGTAGAATTTCCATATTTGTTCCTCCGTATTTAATTTCAAACAATAATTTCTTTAACGCTTCTCTCGCCTCATTGAAACTTTACTTCTTTCTTGCTTAATACATCGCATCTTATAACGCCCAATATTCTTCCTTCGTTAGTATCCAGCCAATATGTGCCTTTATAAGATTCAATGTGCGGATTATTTTTACTTGTCACAGTGTACACTCGGCTAAATCCATCAATGAAATGCGCATTGACTCTGAATTCATAGACAGGTTGCTTAGAAACACGAAGTGCACCAAAAACTCCTAATCCTACGAATAGTACTGACAAGAAAAAAAGTGCCCCACTTATTTTGGCTGCAATCTTGTCTCCACCCGAAGCAGTAAATCCAAATAAAGCGCTACCAAATAAACAGCCAATGCAAAGTACAAACATTGCAACAACGAATCCTTCATTCATAATTCTTAATAATTTAACTGGTTGTTTCAAACAATAATTCCTTCAATACTTTTCTTGCTTCATTGATTTTCTTAAGCGATACCGGGCCGACAGCTTTATACCTTAGTAATTCCTCATCTGTCATCTCCATGAGTTTGCGTACGTCGATGATCATAGCCGAAGATTCCCACGGTCTATATTGTATGATGTCCACCCGTTTTAGCTTCCACCCGTTTTCGTTGAATATGTATCTTTTCTTTTTCATGTTTCCTTAGTTTACAATTCTATGCATTGACCACTTTGTCCAACTTTTCCAATATGGCTTTGTTCTCTAAAGCCAGTTCTATAGCGCAGTTGATGATGTCGTAGCGGCGCGACCTTCCTTGTAGGGCATTGCTGACAGTTGCCTCGCAGTCTCCAGTCTTTGCTGCAATGGTCTTGATGTATCCTTGCGGAAGTAATGGGCGCAGGGCTTTCAGGTTATTCATCAGGTTGTACATCGTATTGTCTTTCTTATTCATTATTACTTTATTTTACTTCGTTATTTAGGGATGATTAAAGTTTATTGCTAACTTTATGGTGCAAAGGTAATCATTTATATTACATGTAATACTATAAGATTACATATTTATTATTTGTTAACACTGTTAGTATTACATACAGCTTCTAATTAATAAAACCAATTTAATAACTTTATAATATGAAAATCAATAGATTAGACATCGGACAAGAAGTTCGAAAAAAGGTAGAAGAAAGTGGTATGTCAAAGGCCAAATTCGCTGAGTTATTGGGAATTGCTCGGCAAAATATAGAAAAGACCGTTTTTCAGAAACATAGTCTTGACACTGATTTGCTTTGTAAGATAAGCGAAGTGCTTAATTGTAATTTTTTCGATCTCTATAAATCGGATGAAATGTGTAATCTGGGAGATTACAAGCAAAAACAAGAAGTAAAAGCTGTGCTTAGTATTGAACTCGGAGCCGAAAAAAAAGAGCAAGTATTCCGGTTTATGTTTGGTGATAATAATGTTGAGATATTAAATAAGTAATAGTTATGGAAGGAATAGGTTTACAATATACAAATTTTCTTTCTAACGATTTACCACAGCAACATGCCAAGCTCTTTTTTCATTTTACTAGTGTAGATAAACTATCTCTTATTTTATCTAATAACTGTTTGAAAGCATGTAATTTAGTAAGTATGAATGATATCAGAGAGGCAGAGTTATATCATGAGTTTTTAGCTGCATATAGTAATGATATACCTCAAGTCATTAAAGAAGAATGTAAGATCTTGTGCTTTTCTAAAAATATGAAAGGCAAGAATGGTATCATGAGATATGGTTATAAAAGACCAAGAATGTGGGCGCAATATGCCAACAACTTTACAGGATGCTGTTTAGTTATTGATGAAGTTGAATTTAAAAAAGAAAATCCCAAAATAAATTATGAGCATGGATATTTTTGTGACAATGTAAAATACGTAAATATTATTCCTACCATTCCATTATGTAATAGCAATGACGTTTACGCATTCTTTAAAGCAAATTCTAAATCTATGTTTTTTACTAAACAGAAAGATTGGTCTGGTGAAGGGGAAAAACGGTTTGTATTGTTTTCAAAGAAAAATGATGTATATTTTAATATACGAAAATCTCTGAAAGCCATAATTTTTGCAAAATCTATCTCAGAAAATGTTCAAATAATATACAAGCTTATTGACAATGAACAGATTGCAGAAGTGGAATTATATCGTTTGGTGAATAATAATGGGCATCTTGGTGTTATTAGTCAAGAAGCAGTTTTGAATGATATATTAATTAAGTTCGGGAACTTGTTAAAAATGACTCATGAAAACCACCTATAAATACAAGTTCTCAAATAAGATAAAAGACCACCTCAAGTCCAAGTGGTGGATATACATTGTGTTTCTCATACTATTTTTGCCTATCTTACTTTATATGATAAATTTCCGAGACCAAGAAATCAGTGATAAGACTTCGGATTGGGGAGATTTTGGCAGTTATATAGGAGGGTGGTATTCGGCTATAATTGCTTTTCTTGCTATCGTTATCTCTTGGAAACTAAACGAAATGAATAGTTTTGAAAATAAAATAGGTCGCGGTATAGATAGAATTACACTCTCTTATTATAAAATCAGAGATTTGTATGAAACAGTAGAAAAGAATAACGAAGATATAGATAAAGTACAAAAATGTAGAAAACTAATAATGACAGAATGCAGAATTATAGACTATTATATAAAAACTTTTCCGATAAAAGTGGATAATTTGAATGATTTTAGAAATTCTATTTATAATATTAATAGTCCGTTAAGAATTCAACATATCGACTAAGCGGCTTCTGCCACTATGCCAAATAGTTCTTTGATAAGTTTAGCATTAAAAGTTCTGTTCGGTTTCATACCGGACTTGCTAAAAATTCTTTTGAGC
>JAHLFO010000039.1 GCA_018883785.1 Candidatus Bacteroides intestinipullorum | reverse complement strand
AACCCATCGGAAAAGAGAATCAAAAATCATAGTATTAACATCTAAAAACAAGAAAGACTTATGGAAAAGAAAGAAATGTATGTGGCTCCCGAGGTGGAAGTACTCGAGGTGAGCGTGGAGAAGGGCTTCGCTGCAAGTCCGACGACGACCATTCCCAGCGACCCCGATGACTGGGGCGGTGGCGGTATGGACTAACCTGCAATATGAACATTAGAAAGAACAGAAACTTAAGTTTTAGATTAAATTTAAATTAAATCAAAGAATGAGAACGAAACATTTATTGTACACAATGGCGTTGGCCGGCATTTTCGCGGCATGTACGCAAGAGGAATTTGAGACCGTGAACGGCGCAGATGCGCTGGCCGGCCGCAAGTCTATCGGAAAGGTCACCTTCACGGAGGCTCCTTCCACCCGCTGGGACGTTGACAACTTCAACACCATCATGCCGGAGGCAGGCGATGGCTACAGCCTCCTGTTGGTGGACGTTCCCCGTCAGGGGCTGGACGGCCAGCATGTTTATCCCATTGATAACTACGAACTGGTGAACGACGTGCAGACCAACTACGTGTTCAAAACCAATGATGGTGTAAACTTCAGCAACGACGCTGAACTGGTGGAAGGAAACTACCTCTTCGTGGCTCCTGCACAAGAAGGAAAGCTGGACCGCAAGACCGTTGAGATCACCCTGCCTACCGAGCAGAACCTCTCCCTCGGCTCTGACGGCAAGCTCGACCCGCTGTCTGCCATCAAGGAATTCGCAAAGAGCGGCTATCCTTTCTATATTGGTCATCGTTTCTTGAGCGAAGGCGGCACGGTGAGCAACCCTGCCATGCGCAACATCTTCGCCTTCCCGGAAATCACGGTGACGAACACTGTGCGTAACGCGGAACATGCCCCCATCCTGAAGCAAGTGATTCTGAAGCGCACGAACGGCAAGTCGTTTGTAATCAACGCCACTCTGGACACAAAGAAGGCTGCCGAGAGTCTGACAAACGAATGGTTTGCAGCACAAGAGCCCGACACGAAAGACCAAATGGTTGTTGGTGACTGGGCCGCACACATGAGCAAATATTTCGGTGAGTCTAATAGAACTGAACAGGATTCGAAGCCTGACGGCACAAAGGTTGAAATCCCCAGCACGGTGGATTATGAAGTGACTTACTTGGACGAAGACATGGATTCCAAGTACTACATGTACAATAACGGTTTGTATGGAGCTACTTCCGACCTGACCAGTACCCCGAAGTCTACCAGCGATTACATCGTGATCAACATGCCGGGCGATGGTATCGAGTTGGGATATGAGGATAAGGTTACTTTCAACGCCATTATTCCTGCTGACAACTATGTGTTGGGTGGTAGAAATAGTAATCAAGCTGACTTGGAAGTCTATGCCGTGTTCGGAAACGACGAGGCATGGGTGAAGGTAATGTCGTCGAATACGAACGTAACCATGTATCCGGGAAAGCGTTACCCCGAACAGGACTATACTGGCTTAGTGACCAAGACAACTGTGGGTAAATATTTCACCTTGGACATCAATCCGAATACAACAGACGGTCAGGCTAAGTGTGAACCGGTATCTGCAGCCGAAATTCTCGGCGGTGTGACTACAGTGAAGACTACGGCTGACCTGATTGCCGCTATCGTGGGCAACTCTTCCACTGAAAAGTTGAACGTAACGGTAGAAGGCCGGAATGTAGTTTACAACGACGAGGTGAACAAAGCTGTGGCCAGAACCACTTGCCAAGATGTCAACATCCAGGGCTATATCAAGATTGAGGGCAGTGCTGACAGCAAAAATCCGCTGGTGATCGATCCTCGTGTAACCATGGAACAAGTTGTTATCGAGAATGGTTATGTTGAGGCAGAAGATGACAACTTAGAGAATGTATTTGTTGCTAAAGAGGGTGCATTGAATCTGACTAAAGCAAAGACTCCTACTACCGGTAGTAGTAGTGCTGTCATCAACAACGCCGGCACGCTGACACTGAACACGACGAACTTCGCCAAGGTGGATAACTACAGCGTCTTGAAGGTTGGGACTGATGTTTCGAACGTTACAACTATTAAGAACCTGTACGCCGCTTGCGGTGAAGGTGGCGAGATCATCAGCCCGTCCATCGACCTGAAACCGAGCGTGGAAGTGCTGGCTGGCGGAACGTATGCCATTTCCGGTGAGCTGGACTACCCGATCACTGTAGATGCCTGGACAAAGGCTAATAAGAGCGATGCAGGTGTCCTGAAGCTGTCTGCCAATACTTCGATTGTCAAGGTGATCGAGAAATTCGGCAACAAGGAAGTTGAAAGGATTGGTAACATCATCAACAACGGTGTGATGTCCGGCACTGGTGTTTTGACGGTGAACGCAGGTCAGACAATGACGGTTGGTCAAGACGCTACAGTAACAAACAAAGTGGTCATCAGTCCTGCTACTAAAAAATTGGAAGATATGATTGACGGCGTGGAAGACTACGAACCTAAGGCCGTGGTATACAATGCCGGTACTTTGTCTGGACAAGTTGACGTAAACGGTTTGCTGGTAATGAAAACTGCAAACGCACGCGTTGATGGCGAGATCAAATTCACAGCCGCAGGAAATGACGAGGGTGAGATTGACAACACTGCCAAGGGTGTCATCGCAAAGACTGTTCCGACGGATGTAGTGGTATTCGCTACGATCAAAGAGATCAATCTGGACGACCACGAGAATACAGTAACAGCCTTGAAGGAGTACACCACGACTACAAGTCAAGTGTCTGTCTTCCGACTAATTGGTGAAATGAAGAGAGTGAAAGAAATGAAAGATGATAAACCTGTGTTCTTCAAAAAAGAACATGTGGGTGGAGCCGTTACAGCTATTGAATTTATGCCCGGCTCGTCTATCACCCTCGGTGAAGTAACTGTAGAATCGGATATGGACTTCGTTGCCCGTGGAAAAGAAATCGCGGTAAATGGTAGAACTGGAGATACTTCAATTTTGAAGGCTAAAACTGAAAACGGGTACTCTTACTTAGGTCAAGAAGATGGAAAAGATTACAGCGTGGAAGGTTCGTTCAAACAGAACAATGCGAAAATAGAGTTATAAAAACTCTGTATGATAAGAAAAAAAAGTCCCGCAGACCCAAAAAGTCCTGCGGGACTTTCTTATAATATCATTCGGAAAAAAATAAAGTTTATGCGAAAGATAGGATTTGCCAAATACCTCATCGGCTATACCATCTCCGATGACGACACGCGGAAAAAATTCAAGGAGATGTTGGGTAAAAAATTCCTGGATCAGTCAGAGTGGATCAACGAATCCATGTTCAAGTTGGATGGCGGCGACCTGCAAGATGTGGTGGGGAAGCTCAAAGAGATATTTGATGAAGTGAAAAGGATGAAATTCGGCCACGACGATTTCATCAAGCTGTACTATGCCGCGCGGCTGGAGGATTACACCAACCTGCCGGAAAGAGATCTGGTCAAGGAGGTAAACATCTCGGCCCCCGCTTGAAAAAACAACCGGACCCGCTCGAAATCTATATCTCCAGCCTAGAGATACAGTTTTGCTAAGGACGCGGAAAGGTTTCCCCACGGTGGTGGGGAAATTTCGGACGGAAGGGAAGGGAGTTTCTGACGGGAAGAGAGTTCCTCACTCACTTCCGCGCATCCCGGCTCGCATCAATCCTTAGAAATATGAACAGCAGAATCGTGAAGCCCCACAGCGACGAGCCGCCGTAGCTGAAGAACGGCAGGGGGATGCCGATGACGGGCGTCAGGCCCAGCACCATGCCGATGTTGATGAAGACGTGGAAGAGGAAGATGCTCAGCACGGAGTAGCCGTAGACGCGGCCAAAGGTGGTGGGCTGGCGTTCGGCCAGGACGATGAGGCGCAGGATAAGGGCCAGGAAGAGTGCCAGCACGGCGGCGGAGCCCAGGAAGCCTTCCTCCTCGCCCACGGTGCAGAAGATGAAGTCCGTGTCTTGCTCGGGGACATACTTCAGCTTGGTCTGCGTGCCGTTGAGGAAGCCCTTGCCCGTCAGGCCGCCCGAGCCGATGGCTATCTTGGACTGGTTGACGTTGTAGCCCGCGCCGCTGGGGTCTTCTTCCAGGCCCAGGAGCACCTTGATGCGCACTTGCTGGTGGCTCTCGAGGACGCTGTTGAAGACGTGGTCGCTGCTGTAGAGGAAGCCGATGGAGCAGAGGGTGAAGCCGATGGCCAGCAGGTAAGCCGGGCGGCGCGTCTGCAAGGCGAGGTAGCACAGGTAGCCGACGGCCAGCGCGCAGAGTCCCCACAACACCCACACGAGATTGAACGGCACAAGCCATTCGGACACCGCCAAGGCGACGGGCAATGCCCCCAGCGTGCCCACGGCAATGATTCGAGCGACAGCGGCGCGGCGGGTGTAGACCCACGTCATGCCCGCGGCGAAGAGCAGGATGAGGGTCAGCACCAGGAATTGGCCCAGCGGCGTGGGCGTATCGGCCAGCATGACGTCGGCATAGCGGATGCCCAGCACGAAGTAGAGCACGGCGCAGATGCCTGCGAAGAGGATGAAGCCGGGCATTCCCTCACGGTAGAGCATGAGGAAGAAGGCGAGATAGACCAGCGCGGAGCCGGTCTCGCGTTGCAGGATGATGAGCAGCATGGGCACGAGGATGAGGGCGCCGACGACGAGCGCGTTCTTCCACGTCTTGAGCACGAAGCCGTAGACGTTCATGCACTTGGCCAAGGCCAGGGCGGTGGCAAACTTGGCAAACTCGGCGGGCTGCAGGCTGACAGGGCCCAGGATAAGCCACGAGCGCGACCCCTTGGTGTCCGGCGCGATGAAAATGGTGACCACCAAGAGCAGGATGAGGATGCCGTAGATGAGGTAGGCAAAGGTATCGTAGAAGAGGTCGTCCAGCAGCAGTAGCACTGCGCCCAGGCCGAACGAACAGATGATCCACACGAATTGCTTGCCGGCGCGGGTGGAGAAGTCCAGCAGGTCGTGCTCGCTGTAGTCGTAGCTGGCGCCGCAGATGCTGATCCAGCCGAACGCTACCAGCAGCAGGTAGATGATGATGGTAGTCCAGTCGATAGTCTTCAGGATTGATTCGTTTCGTCGCATGTAAGTTCTTTCAGTTTATGAGTTTTATCGGTCGGCTTCGCCATACATCACCACGCGCTTGCTGAAGTCATCGGCCAGCTTCTCGTTTTCGGGCGAGAGGTGTCCATGGAGGTACTGGTCCATCATCAGGGCGCCGATGGGCACGCCGTAGGTGGCTCCCCAGCCGCCGTTCTCCACATAGACCACGATGGCGATCTGCGGGTCGTTCATCGGCGCAAAGCCCATGAAGACGGAGTGGTCCTTGCCGTGGGGATTCTGGGCGGTACCTGTCTTGCCGCACGCCTCCACGCCGGGCAGAATGTTGCCTACCATGCGGCACGTGCCGCTGCCGGTGCTTCCTGTGACGGCGGCGCGCATTCCCTCGGCCACCCAGTCGTAATACTGGCGGTCGATGCCGGTGTGGCGTGGGGTGACGTAGAGGCTATCCAACGGGTTGTCCTCGATATCCTTGACAATGTGTGGCGTGATGAACCAGCCTCGGTTGGCGATGGTCGCGCCCAAGTTGGCAATCTGGAGGGGCGTGGCGAGGATTTCGCCCTGCCCGATGGCGATGCTGATGACGGTCAGGCCGTTCCACGAGCCGCGATACGCCTTGTCGTAGAACTGCGCATTGGGGATGAGGCCGCGTTGCTCGCCGGGCAGGTCGGTGCCCAATCGGTAGCCGAAGCCCTGTGCCACCATGTGGTCCTTCCAGACGGTGATAGCGTTCTGCGGCGAGCCATACTTCTTGTCGCCAAACATATAGTAGAGTCCCCAGCAGAAGTAGGCGTTGCACGACGTGGCGATGGCAGGCACCAGGGGCAGCGGCGAGGCATGTCCGTGGCAGCCCACCCGCAGTCCGCGGTGGATGAAGCCGTGCGAACAGGGATAAGACGGACTTTCCTTGCCGACGATGCCCTCTTGGAGGAAGGTCAGTGCTTGTGCCGTCTTGAAGGTAGAGCCGGGAGGATAGGTACCCATGATGGCGCGGTTCAGCAGGGGCTTCTGCTTGTCCTTCTGCAACAGGTTATGGTTGCGTCCGCGTTGCCGACCGATGAGCAGGTGGGGATCGAAGGTGGGAGACGACACCAGGCAGAGGATTTCGCCGGTCTTGGGTTCGATGGCCACGATAGAGCCTATCTTGTTCTGCATCAGGCGTTCGCCCAGCATCTGGAGGTCGATGTCGATGCCCAACTTCAGGTTTTTGCCGGGGACGGACGGGCGGTCCAGTTTGCCGTCCATGTAGTGTCCCTGGATGCGGCCGTGGGCATCGCGCAGCAGGATTTCCACGCCCTTCTCGCCTCGGAGATACTTCTCGTAACTCTTCTCGATGCCTTGCTTGCCGATGTAGTCGCCGCTGCGGTAGTAGTCGTCCTTCTCGATGTCGCGGCGGGACACCTCGCCGATGTCGCCCAAGGCATGGCCCGCGGCGTTGTAGGTATATTGCCGGATGGTGCGCCGCTGGATGGAGAATCCGGGAAACTTGTAGAGCTTCTCTTGGAAGACGCCGCACTCCTCGGCCGAGAGCTGGGTCATGAACACCTGCTGGGTGTAGCGGGAGTAGCCGGGATTCTTGCGGCGGTCCTTGACGTCGGTCATCAGCTGGTCAAACTGTTCGCGGGTGATGTTCAGCGTGCGGCAGAAGTCGGCGGTGTCCAGGTCGGTCACCTCGCGGGGGACAAAGGTCACGTCGTAGGCGGGCTGGTTGAACACCAGTAGCTTGCCGTTGCGGTCGTAGATGGCACCGCGCGACGGGTATTGCACCTTGTTGAGGAAGGCGTTGTTGTCGGCATACTTCTTGTAGTCGTCCGTCAGAATCTGCAGGTCGAAGAGGCGGACCAGGTACACCAGCACGATGAGGACAGCCGCACCTGCAATCACGTATTTCCTTTTCTCCAGATTATAGTCTTTTGGCATCGCTTTATCTTCTAATCATCCCTTGGACCATCTGCTAATTCGTAGTCTTCTTCCGCATCCCCTCCAAGGCCAAGACGAGGGCCAGGGTGAGCAGCGTGCTGGCCAGGATGCGCAGTACCAGCAGGCCGATGTGTGCCGTCGAGAAGTATTCAAGGACGAGCAATGCGGCGTGGTGCAGCAGCATGCCGACCAGTGCGTACTTCAGGAACGGGGCGATACCCATCGTCTGGATTGCAGGCACGAAGTTGCCCGTGAGGTCGCGTGGAGCAAAGAGCCGCATGATGCCCGGACGGAGGAAGGCCAACAGCACGGCGCTCGCGGCGTTCATGCCCGGCGTGTCCGAGAAGAGGTCTATGGCCAATCCCAGGAAGAAGGCCCACAGCATCAGCCCGTTGCGCGGCGTCTCGGAGTCCATCTTCAGGATCATGTAGATATAGAGGAAGGGCGTGGCATAGCCGGCGATGTGCATGTGGTTCAGGACCAGCACCTGCAGCAGGAACAGTCCGACGAACCAAGCTGATTTATGGAGATAGTCTTGTATCACTGGAGTCGTGGTCTTGGGGGATTAATGGTTCAATTGTTCGTTTAGTTGCTTCAACTCGGGCAGGCCGTGGTTGGCGATGACACGGACGTCGCTCACCCGTCCGAAGTCGGTGGCGAGGCGTATCTTCAGCAGGTAGGACAGGCCGTCGTGCGAGTCGGACATCTCGTCCACGTAGCCCACCAGCAGTCCCGGCGGGAACACGGCCGAATAGCCGCTGGTCACCACCGTGTCGCCCACGCTGAACTCCGCATGGCGGGGCAGGTCGCGCAGGTAGGCATACTGCGAGTCGCCGCCCTCCCACTTCAGGTAGCCGAAGTAGTCGCTGCCCTGTATCTTGCAGCTGAGGCTGGACTTACTGTTGAGCAGCGAGATGACCAGCGCATAGTGGGGCGTGGTCTTGTAGACGATGCCCACCACGCCGTTGGCATCCACCACGCCCATCTCCGGACGGATGCTGTCGGCCGAGCCGCGGTCCAGGGTCAGGTAGTTGTCCAGGCGGTTCAGGCTGTTCTTGATGACCCGAGCCTTGTAGAGGGAATAGCGGTGGGCACGCGGCACGGAGTCGAGGCTGCGGTACAACGCCGTGTCCGACCGTGCGTCCAGCAACGCCCGCTCCAGCAAGGCTACCCGTTGCTCCAGGCGGATGTTGTGGTCTAGCAGGTCCTCGTTGGTCTCCTTCAGGTGAAAGTACGCGGCGATGCTGCCCGTGGCTTCATACAGCTTGCCCGCCACAGCATTGGCCGAGGTGAAGAACACGCTCTGCTGGTAGCGGTTGAAGCGGAACAATAAAACAAAACTGGCCACCTCCAGCAGGACGAAGAGGAACCAGTAATTGTATTTGACGAGGAAGTTCAGCAGGTTGCGCATAGCCCTCCCTCCCGTTTATCGCATCAGGAACGAGAACTTATCTACGTTCTTCAGGGCCACGCCCGTACCCTTGGCCACGGCGTGCAGCGGGTCTTCCGCGATGTGGAAGGGGATGTTGATCTTGTCCGTCAACCGCTTGTCCAGACCGCGCAGCAGGGCGCCTCCGCCGGCCAGGTAGATGCCGTTGTGCACGATGTCGGCATACAGCTCGGGCGGGGTGTTCTCCAACGCGCTGAGCACGGCAGTCTCGATCTTCGAGATAGACTTCTCCAGGCAGTGCGCAATCTCCTGGTAGCA
Source organism: Candidatus Bacteroides intestinipullorum (assembly GCA_018883785.1). Lineage (GTDB taxonomy): Bacteria > Bacteroidota > Bacteroidia > Bacteroidales > Bacteroidaceae > Bacteroides > Bacteroides intestinipullorum. The sequence goes on along the minus strand of JAHLFO010000039.1, from coordinate 16,059 downwards.
GACGGGCACCTCCATGGGCAGGGCGGTGATGCGGTTGGGGCCGTGGACGATGTAGTCCTCCGGCGCATCCTCGCCCAGCTCGGTGAGGGCGGCGCCCACGTGTATCTTGATACGCTCGGCCATGCGTTCGCTGACCTTGACGTTGTGCTGGCGGCTCATGTACTCCTGGATGTCGGCGGTCAGGTCGTCGCCGGCGATGCGGATAGAGTTGTTGCTGACGATGCCGCCCAGGGAGATGACGGCAATTTCCGTGGAGCCGCCGCCTATGTCGACAATCATGTTGCCCTCGGGCGCCTCGACGTCTATGCCGATGCCGATAGCGGCTGCCATCGGCTCGAAAATCAGGTAAACGTCACGCCCGCCGGCATGTTCGGCCGAGTCGCGCACGGCACGCAGCTCTACCTCGGTGCTGCCCGAAGGCACGCCGATGACCATGCGGAGTGAAGGCGCGAAGAGGCGTCCCTTGCGGTTCACCATCTTGACCAAGCCGCGGATCATCTGCTCGCAGGCATAGAAGTCGGCAATCACGCCGTTGCGCAGGGGCCGGATGGTGCGGATGTTCTCGTGGGTCTTTTCGTGCATCATTTTGGCCTTTTCGCCCACGGCTATCATTTTGTCGGTGCGACGGTCCAGCGCCACCACGGACGGCTCGTCCACCACAATCTTGCCGTTGCAAGTGATGATGGTGTTGGCGGTGCCCAGGTCCATCGCTATTTCTTGAGTGAAAGAGAATAAGCCCATTTTAATGAAGAATTAATAATGAAGAATGAAGAATTTGTTGAGGGGTGTCCTAATAAGCTATTGGCACGCAGATAACACAGATCAAACAGATTCCGCAGATTTATTCGGTGAACTATCCATACTATATAATCTGTGGTTATCGGTTGTATCTGTGTCATCTGTGTGCAATTTGATAGTCGGATACACCCTCTTCATTTATATTAGTGTTTGAAGTGGCGGAACCCGGTAGTCACCATCGCCATGCCGTGCTCGTTGCAGTAGTCAAAGGTCAACTGGTCTTTGATGCTGCCGCCCGGCTGGATGACTGCCGTCACGCCCTCCTTGTCTGCAATCTCCACGCAGTCGGGGAAGGGGAAGAAGGCATCGCTGGCCATGACAGCACCGTGCAGGTCGAAGCCGAAGTTCTTGGCCTTCTCGATGGCCTGCTTCAGCGCATCCACGCGGCTGGTCTGGCCCACGCCGCTGGCCAGCAACTGCTTGCCCTTGGCCAGGACGATGGCGTTAGACTTGGAGTTCTTCACGATTTTGTTGGCAAAGAGCATATCCTCTATTTCGGCTTGCGTGGGTGCCTTGGTGGTGACCGTCTTCAGGTCGGCGGGCGTCTCCACCTTCAGGTCGCGGTCCTGTGCCAGCACGCCGTTCAGCAGCGAGCGGAACTGACGTTTGGGCAGCTCCACCGGCTTGCGCACCAAGATGATGCGGTTCTTCTTCTGCCCCAGCACCTCCAGGGCGTCCACGTCATAATCCGGCGCGATGATGACCTCGAAGAAGATGTTATTGATTTCCTCGGCCGTCTCCTTGTCCACCACGGCATTGGTGATGAGCACGCCGCCGAAGGCCGATACCGGGTCGCCGGCCAGCGCGTCCTTCCATGCCTCGAGCACCGTCGGGCGCGAAGCCAGTCCGCAGGCGTTGTTGTGCTTCAGGATGGCGAAGGTAGTTTCTTGGAATTCGTCGATCAGGTCGACGGCCGCATTGATGTCCAGCAGGTTGTTGTAGGAGATTTCCTTGCCGTGGATCTGGTCGAACATCTGATCCAAGTGGCCGTAGAAGTAGCCCTTCTGGTGCGGATTCTCGCCGTAGCGCAGGGGCGTCTGGTTGTTGGCCGAGCAACGGAAGGCAGATCCGTTCTCGCCGTCGAAGTAGTTGAAGATGGCCGTGTCGTAGTGGGACGATACGCCGAAGGCTTCCTTGGCAAACCAGCGGCGCTCCTCCAGCGTCGTCGTGGCGCCACGCTCCATGAGGATGTCGCTCAGCGGCTTGTACTGCGCCTGCGAGGCCACGATGACCACGTCGTTGTAGTTCTTGGCCGCCGCGCGGATCAGCGAGATGCCGCCTATGTCGATCTTCTCGATGATGTCTGCCTCGGGTGCGCCGCTGGCCACGGTCGACTCGAAAGGATAGAGGTCCACGATGACCAGGTCTATTTCGGGGATGTCATATTTCTCGATCTGTTGTTGGTCCTGCTCCAAGGCGCGACGGCAGAGGATGCCGCCGAAAATCTTGGGATGCAGCGTCTTGACGCGCCCGCCCAGGATGGAGGGATAGGTCGTCAGGTCTTCCACCGCCGTGCAAGGATAGCCCAGCGATTCGATGAACTGGCGTGTGCCTCCCGTCGAAAGGAATTCCACGCCTTCTTCGTGCAGTTTGGAAATGATCTCGTTCAGTCCTTCTTTGTGGTATACAGATACCAACGCTCTCTTGATTCTCTTTGTATCGGACATAATTTCTATGTATATAATAAGTACGCGTAATTAATATAGTGCGGCAAAGGTACGAACTTTCTTTGTTAACGCGGACAACAATAGGGGAGAAATTTTTCCGGAGGAGGTGGGAAAAAACATTCTATCCAGCAGGAAAAAGCGGTCGAAGCCGTCCGAAAGTTATATCTCTAGGCTGGATTTATACATCTTTAGGTTAGAGATGTACATCTCTAGGCTGGAGATATACATCTCTAGGCTGGAGATATAGATTTCGCGCGGCTTTGGGAGGGTTTTGGAGGGGGATGGGAGGTTTTTCCGGAGTATTAAAGGATATTTTCCATGCTATTTCAGATGCAGGCAGAGGATATAAGAACGAGGTATAAAAAAGAGGGTGCGCACCCAATTTGCACACCCTCTTTCATTAATTATGTTTCAGAAAACCTGATTAGAAATCTATCAGTTGTTCTTAATCCAAATTCCTCCGTTGAAAACAGTAGGTTCAAGATCCCAATAGTTCATCGGCATGCCATTTACGTATCTATAGCCACCCATCTGTGTACCCAAGCCTTCAAGCTTGCCACCATTTTCAACTATGATTTCGCCAAGGCCATATACCGTAGTATTAATTTCAGGGTTCTTATTGCCTAATTGCAATGTCTGGCCATGACCAACGCGAACCGTACCCATTACCTTGACATAGTGTGCAGCCAGTTGAACAGCAGAAGTGCTGTTAATGCGAGTTTCATCCGATGCGAATTCAACTTCACCAACTACTTCATCTGCAAAATTCAACTTACCAGAGACTTCTGTTCCTTTCAGCACCACTTTGTTGTAGCGGCTATAAGCTTTCAGTTTTGTAGATACTGTGGTCAGATTTGTCTTTTGATCCTTCACTGTCAAGATGATAATTTGGTTGGAGATAGTACCGTTTTGGCCATCATATCCATAGATATTGCCATCTACAGTATTTTCAATGACACCAATTTTATCATTTGCTAATACATTATCGAATACGCTGTAGTAATCCTCAGTATTCATCACCTGAATGTGAGCATAAGCATCAGCCTGATAAATATAGCCATAGTTTTCAACGCTCAGTTTGCAGAAGTTGCGGATGCCTTCGTTGTACGTCAGCAAGTCATCATACTTCACGGCTACTTCGTGGCTACCAGACTTATTGACGATGCCGCTCATAGAAACATTCGTATGATTACCAGCCAATTCCTTAGAACCGTTTATAATCAAGTTGCCTTGTCCGAATTCATCAATTGTCTGCGGATAAAGAGCCTGATAGTTCACGAATTCTTCTTCAGCGGCAAACGAACCGTAGTTCTCAACTTGGCCGACATAATAACCATCTTCAGAGCCATTGACACCATTCAGGATTTCCAATGTGGAGTTCTCGGTCACAATCAACTTAGCAATTCCGGTCGGGCAGTCTTTGCAATCAGCGATGTTATTGAAGTTTTGTACAGTATTGATTGCTGTAGTCGATTCCACTGTCGTCTCTCTTGCATTCTTCAAGATTCCATCCAGCATAGTACCCTTCAAGTTCAAAGCACCCTTATTCTGAACATATGCATCGCCATTCCCGTTAATCGAGTAAGGATATCCCTCAACATCGTTAGAAATAATCACCGCACCAATTTCCATGATGGCACCGGATTCATTGTAAATACCAGCCTTGGGGCCAAAGCCTGTCTCAATAGCAGCATTGATGGTCAGCACACCCTCATTGACAATGGAATGGATACCACTGTTCGTAAATTTAGCGGCCATGGCAGCTTCCAACTTATCCAGCAAGCTTACGCCGTCATTAGCCATGCTAAAGATGCCATTGGACTTGTCGCTGTCCTTCAATGCTTCCTTGAAGATTTCAATTGCTTCGTCAGCCTGCATGATCGGCTCTTCGATTACTTGGGTACCCTTGTTCAGGATATCTACCTTCTTCGTATAGAAGAAGAGGTCGATTGCATCGGAATCCAAACCTTCGGGGAATACCAGCTTACCGTTTTTGCTTTCTTCGAAATAGATGATAGCTTTACCTCCCTTGTTGCTGCCTTTCGATTCATTCAGGTCGCGGACATAATCGCACAATTCTCTGGTAACTTCGAAGTCACCCAACGTAGTGATGTAGAATATCTCATTCGTGCCCATATTATAGGAGTCTTCATACATCTTCAGGTAACGCAACAAGTCATCAGAATTGGAAACTGTGGCAACGCGCTTTTCTTGTACCTTAAAGTCGTCGAATTCAACTTTTGCTTGCAAATAGGTACTTTCGGATGCCAAATCCACTTTTACCAAGTTGAAATGACCGTCATTTTCATCACCAGGCGTAGGAAGATCAACATAATCTCCAGCAGACGGGATAATAATACCTTCCTTCCAAGTAGGACCGCCAATAGTCGTGTTGTCCTTCTGCAGACCATAAATGGTGAAACTGTATTCTTTCAAATACATATTGTGCGGTAAAGCCAAATATGCATGGCAGAAGTCACCGTTATTCAGGATATAACCGTCAGGAGCATCTTCATTCTCACCCGTGAAGTCGAAAGTGTACTCATATACCGGTTCGGCAGCATCACCCTTCAAACCGTAAGGGATAAAGCCATTTTCACCGGGATAGGAATATTCAACGACACTACGAGCGGCACTGCGCGTCCAAGTTTCAGGATTATACGTGAATCTAGTATAAGGTTCGCCACAAGCATCTGTCAACTCTGCGGCATCATAAGGCTGAGCGAAAGCAGGACCGAAGTCTTCATACGTATCGTTAGCATTCCATGTCGAAGTGCCATCCAGATATTTGGGGAAATCCTCCGTAGTATTGCCATCCGGGCGGATATATGCAATAGTCGGCATCGGATCACCGTCCAATCTACGCATAACAATCTTCTGTACGATGAAAGGCTTTTCATCGGAGTTCTCTATCGTCAGATCCACCATGCCAAGAATCGGGCGGAGTTGCAAAGGCAACATCAGTTGCTCGCCGTTCGTCAGTTCCTGATTGCGGTAAACTTGCTGATAACCCAAGAAGAACTGATTCTGCTCAATACCACCTCTCAATTGGTTATATTGTCCAGTAGGTTCGTTGCCGAACTTCTGTACAGGATTGATATATACCCATACGTCACGACGGTTGCGGATAGAGCCCAAATCGCTGATTTCCATCGAAGTTTTTTGGCCATTGGCCGGTGCCAGAGCAAAGTAGTTACCCTCTACTACAGCGTCATCGTTCTCCCAGATGCCTTCAGTCCGGTTAAAGGTGAACGGAATGTTCGTCTGTGTGTAGTTGTGCAGGGAGTACATGTTGTTCCAAACCTGCTGATCTTTAAAGTCAGTTTCATTGGCATCCAATTGCTCGCCGTTTCCGGCTGCATTTCCTGCCTCGTTCCAGTCATCCATCAGGAACAATCCGAAGCGTTCCCCGTCTTCCCAACCGATATGTTCGGCATCACCAAAATCAAAACGGGTATTTGCCCCTGTCGTAAAGGCCACTTTACCCACTTCAACGCGACCTTGTAATGCAGCGTTGCCGTTATTCACCTGCACATCAAACTCATCTTGCGTACAAGCTGCCAGCAACGGCAAAGTCAAAGCTGTTAATAAATACCTTGTCTTCATACTGTAGTTTTTATATTTAACAATAATTTTGTTTAGTAAGGTTATCACAACCAATCATCGATTCCAGGATCCACGCCACCATTTCCTGGCTTAACAGGGCTGGCAGCGAACCCTTTTTCCACTTGCACCTCGAGGATTTCCACCTCCGGAGCCACATACATTTCTTTCTTTTCCATAAGTCTTTCTTGTTTTTAGTGTTAATAATATAAAGTTTGATTCTCTTCCGATGGGTTACACGATTCAGTTTCTGCGCCCATTGTCAAGAGGTTAGGGCACAATTCGAGCTGCAAAGTAACGAAGTAATTTCCCGAATATGGGAGGTGAGGTAAAAGGTGGGGACAAAGGAGAAAAAACGGAGGGGCAATGGCTAGGCGGGAAGTCTGGCGTGTTGTAAGGCTTTATGCGACTTTTTCCTCCCCCCCGCTTACACGGTAAACGGAAATCCCTTACTTTTGTGGGAGATACAAGCTATTGGATAAGACATAGTAAGATATATACGATATACCCATGATCACCCGAGACATCAAAGACCGCTACATCAACCCCTACACCGACTTCGGCTTCAAGAAGCTGTTCGGGACGGAGATGAACAAGGACCTTCTGGTCAGCTTCATCAACAGCCTGCTTCACGGTCGTGAGCAGATCAAGGAGCTGACCTACCTGAACACCGAGCACCTGGGCACGGGCGAGTCCGACCGCCGTGCCGTGTTCGACGTGTACTGCGAGAACGAGTACGGTGAGAAGTTCCTGGGGGAGATGCAGCGCGGCGAGCAGCAGTTCTTCAAGGACCGCGTGTTCACAAAGCTCTTCGACGCCGCCGAGATCGCCAAGTTCGACAAGGCGGAATACGAGGCCTACGAGGAGAGCCTCAAAGCCTTGAGGGACTGGAAAAACGTCCTTGAAACGGCGGAGAAGAAAGCAAGGGAGGAAGGACGTACGGAAAGAACATTAGAAATGGCCCTTCAAATGAAATCCGCCGGAGTCCCTATCGATGTCATCGCCCGGTGCAGCGGTTTGTCCGAAGAGGAGATAAATCAATTGGAAGAACAGGAAGAATAGCCTTTCCCGACAAATCATTTATCGGAACCCCGGATGCAAGTTCAGACAGTTTGCATCCGGGGTTCTTTTTTAGTCGAGTAACGCATAAAACCTTACACCGCATCTTTCTTCGCCTCTCCTCCTTCCCTTCTCCTTTGTCCCCACTTTTTACCCCACCTCCCATATTCGGGAAATTACTTCGTTACTTTGCACCTTGAATCGCGCCCTAACCTCTTGACAATGGGCGTAGAAACTGAATCGTGTAACCCATCGGAAGAGAATCAAACTTTATATTATTAACACTAAAAACAAGAAAGACTTATGGACAAGAAAGAAATGTATGTGGCACCCGAGGTGGAAGTACTCGAGGTGGTTGTAGAGAAAGGCTTCCAGGCCAGCCTGGAAGATGACAACGACCCCAGCTTCGGCAATGACGGAACAGGCGGCTCTCCTTTCTGATTATTATTTGAGTGAGAAAGAAAGTAAAACGATTATTAATCTTTTATTCAAGCAAAATGAGAACAAAACACGTGTTGATGACAACAGCGCTTCTGTCGCTGTTTGCAGCTTGTACTAATGATGATTTCATTAGCGACGGGCAGGGCACCCAAAGCGGGGATGCAGCCATGCGCCCCACTGTGGATGTCACGCTGAATGTTTTAGGCGATGGTGCCGACACTCGTTTCGACTTTAACAAGGAGACGGGTTACAAATGGCAGGCCGGTGACAAGATCGGCGCCTTGCTGATGGACGAAGTGAGAGGCTTCAAGGGTCCCGATGCCGGGAATGAAGCTCCTGTGCGTCCTTTTGAAAATTTGGAAGAATGGGCCGAAAAGCCTTGGACGGAAAGATACCGCCTCGTGGATTATGTAGGCACGGACTATCCGTTCGAACGCCAAGAGGACGGCACTTGGAAAACCAACTCCAAGATGCTGGAAGGTAACTACTTCTTCACCTTCCCGTTCGCCGACTATATGGGCAACCGCGAAGCCGTGCACAGTGTCGGCGAACAGGTGCAGGACGGTCGCGACTGGGAAAAGGCTTATGCCGATAACCAATTCTTCATCGGTTATGCACGCATCCATGCCGGCACATCGGGTGGAGACGTGATGAGCGCTAACTTGGAGATGACTCCGTTCCTTGGCGCAGTCGGCCTGACCATCAAGAACATGGATTCGGATGCAGAAGCCTTCACCGTAGAAAAGGTTGTTTTGGAATGTGACGATTTCAGCACGTTGCTGAAAGTCAATCCGGTGGCTGCCCGATATGACGGTAAAGATGAAAATATCACGGTGAAGTCTCCGTTCTATAATCTGGACAAGAGCAGGATTCAATGGTGGAGCGATCCCGTAGGCGGAAGAGAATACTTCAACTACGCCAACTATGAGGAGGTGAACACCACGGGCGAAAGAGACGAGTTCGGCGAACTTATCTGGAAGGCCAACGATGAATTCGTAGAAGAATATGGTGACGGATATTGGGTGAACAACACCGGCCGTTCTGACAACTACAAGCGTCAGGATGCCTTGCGTGCTGTAATAAACAAGGTGCCCAAAAGCGGCAATCGCGCTGAACTGACCGTCACCAACTCTCCCCTCCTGAAGGAAGGCGAATCCATTCAGCTGGTTGTGATGGTTCCTCCTTACAAGCATAACATTGAAGGAGATGCTATAAAGAATCCCATCAACCTGTACGTCTACACAGACAAAGGTATAGCAGGTCCCATCAACCTCTCTAATGTGAAGGCTGAGGAGAATAGCGGCATATCTGTTACGACCAGTACGGGCCTCACGGATATCCGTCCGGGCAGAAAGACCAGCGTGAACGTCAACTTGGATGTGAACTTCATCCAGCAAGGTGCCGTTGATCTGAAGGTGTTCAACGAATCCGACTTGGAGCAACTCATTGAGTGGAACGAGGGCCAACAACGTGTATACCGTGCACTGCTGCAAAAAGACGTCACCTTGACTCCGGAAATGAGCGCCATGTTGATGTCCGAAGAGTGGCAGAACAGCAACCTCAAGATTGAAGTCGAAGAAGGCAAGACTGCTAAGGTTATTCTGGCTGCCGGTGTGGACAAGAAGATCTTGAATAAGGTAATTGCCGACTGCGAAGTCGTTGTGGAAGGCGAACTGGAGCTGGACGAACTGTCCTTCATCAACGGTAGCTACACTACGGCATACGGCGCAGCTTATGAGGGAACAAGCACCAAGAAGCAGACAATTACCAAGAACGTGATCAGCGTTGCTGAAGGCGGTAAGGTAACTGTAGCCAAGGCTATGACTGTGAACGGCACGACCACTTGGCGTCAGAGCCTCCTGAAGTTCGGTGAGAACGAAGGCGAGGTGAACATCAACGCGCAGGTCAACCAACTGATGTTCGAGGACAACCAAGGCGAAATGACTGTGAATGCAGTTGTAAGACTGAAGGCCGATAGCAAGAACACGGGCCACCTGACCATCACGGCCAACGGTAACCTGGGTTGCGATTACGGCAAACTGACTAACGTAGGTGAAACACACGGTGACGTTGCCTACGAGGAGAACATTGAATATGCTGTAATCGACAACTACGGACGTATCTCCGAACTGGTGAACGATAAATACGGTAAGCTCATTGCCCATGCCGATGCCAAGGAAATGATTGTGGAAGAAAACGAAGGTATCATTGACATCACGAATGATATTGAGGCTGAAGTGCAAATCAAGGATCCTGGAACAAATGGCGTTATCGCATTCACGGCAACTAAAGATGTTGAAGCCAAGGCTATTGCCGAAGCTGGTGTAAACTACCTGATTGTTGACGGCGGTTCTGTGATGGCTTCCGAGGCCAACGGCGACATCAATGCTTCTTCTGTAAAATTCCTGAAGGTTACTAACAATGGTGGCGTAGTCGGTGGTAAGAAAACTATCGCATTCGCTAATGGCGACTTGCAGGTGGGCATCAACGGCGACGTGACGTTGGAGAACCTAATGCTGGGTGACGGCACTGTACGTAGTGACTATGATCGTGCCATCCATGTGAAAGACGGTATTGTGACCATCAAGGGCACGGTAGACGCTACGGGACGCTCTATCGCCATCGCAAGCTATGACTGGCAAAAGTATGCTGTGGTTGACGCATTCGTTCAGATTGACACTAAGGCTACACTAAAAGCATACGAAGTGCTGCTGGGTCAGGACTACGCGAGCAAGGAACGCATAAAGAAAGAAGGCAACGAATCTGACGCCAAATTGGACAATGACGGACTGGTTTACTTGGTAGAGCCGATAAAGTCCAAGCAAAATGTGGAATGGACAGGTTTGGATGCCAAAAACATCAATAAGGTTGCTCCGGCTGAAATCACTGTAGAATGGGGTTCTTCATTGGCTGAGACCTTGGAACAGTACGAAGATGTAAGCGCTGTGACTAAAGTGATTATAAAAGCTAAAATAAACATGGCTACTGATGCCAAGGGTGCTTTCCTCAATGGCAAGGATGTGGAAATCTCCACTGATGGTAACATCGCTGGACTGAGTAACACCGACGTGATCACTGTCAAGAACTTGACCATCAATGCTTCGACAACTCTCAGTGGCAACCAGGACAAGACAGTAATGCTGAAAGTTTCCGGCAAGCTGGAGATCAATGAAATGTTAATTTTGAGTGGTGGCTGGATTCAAATGGTCAACGTAGTAGGTGTAGAAGGTGAAGGTTGTCCGAATATCTCTGGTGAGGGCGGTGATGTTCCCAATTCAGGCATCATCTGCTATGACGCTGATGGCAACAGATTGAGATACAATGATAATGCTACACAATGGGTAGCTGATTAAAATTGGTCCTTGACAACCAAAATGTAAAGGGTGGGCAGCCTCAGGGCGGCCCACTTTTTTGGCACTATAAAATATTTTGTGTAAATGGAAATACGGGATTCAGAAATGAGTCTCGTATTTTTTATTTTATACATTTGCAAAATGAAGAAGATTATGAAAGAAAAGAATCAAGTAGTGCCCGATGAGGTGTTAAGCAAGGAGTTCCTTAGCCAGTTCAAGACAGAAGCTGATGTAAGCAAGTTTCTGAAGCAGTTGCATGCCCAGGTATTGGAAAAGATGCTTGAAGGTAAAATGGATGCCCATCTGGGCTATGAAAAGAATTCCGTGGCCGGTAATAACAGTGGTAACTCACGTAATGGCAGTTATCCGAAGAAAATCCAGACCGAACATGGAGAAGCCGTCATCTCTATTCCCCGTGACCGTAACGGCCAGTTTGAACCGATAGCAGTGCCCAAACATGAAAGCCGTGGACTTTCCATAGAAAAGCTTGTTATCTCCCTATATGCCAAAGGAATGAGCGTTTCTGACATAGAGGAAGAGATGCGTGAGATTTATGAGATAGAGCTCTCCACATCAGCCATTTCCATCATTACCAACAAGGTAAACCAGGCTGCCCAGGAGTGGCAGAACCGCCCTCTTGACCCCGTTTATCTCATTGTCTGGATGGACGGTATCGTCTTCAAGGTGCGGGATAACGGCAGGATCATCAACAAGACCGTATATCTTTGCGTCGGATTGAAGCAGAACGGTCTGAAAGAGGTTCTTGGCATGTGGATCGGCAAATCGGAAAGTTCTTCTTTCTGGATGGGTGTCCTGACTGATTTAAAGGCACGCGGAGTACAGGATATACTGATTACCTGTACCGACAATCTGAACGGATTTACGGATACCATTCGTACCGTATTCCCACAGTCGTCTACCCAGATCTGTGTGGTACATCAGATCAGGAACTCCTGTAAATACGTCGTTTACAAGGACAAGAAAGAGTTTACGGCGGATATGAAGAATATCTATAATGCACCCAACAAGGAAGTTGCCGCCGCGGAACTTGACAATCTGGAAAAGAAATGGGGAGGAAAGTATCCTTATGCCATACTGTCTTGGAGAAACAACTGGGATGACCTGACTGTTTTCTTCCAGTTCCCGCTGGAAATCAGGAAAATAATCTATACTACAAACCTTATTGAGAATCTAAACGGGAAAATCAGAAAGTACACAAAATCAAAGCTTTCATTCCCCTCGGACGATGCCGTCAAAAAGACCGTGTATCTTTCACTTAGGGAGATCGAAAAGAAATGGACGATGCCTATTTCAAACTGGGGATTGATTATGAACCAGTTTATGCTTATCTTTGAAAACAGAATCCAGATATAAGAAGAAACTTATAACTGAATCCTGTTTCCATTTACACAAAATTTTAGACAGTGTCTCCGGGACCAAGAAAAGCGGGGACCGCCGAATGGCAGCCCCCGCAAATTTCAATCCGTAGATCTTAAATTTGTTACATCAAGATCACTTAACCCATGTTTCGGTACTTCTTGCCCAAGACAGCAAGGTCTTGTTTGCATCGTAAGCCTTGATTTGAGCCATACCTTGGTAACCGGTAGGTACTGTTGTCATAGTCACGTTGATAACATTGCTAGATCCGAAGCCTTCCTGAGCGGTCTCTGTCATCAAGATACCACAGTTCTGTATATTCAACGTACAACCAGTCTTGATTTCCAGCTTATCCAAAGTCAGCATCAGCATATTCTTAGGATTATCGTTACCGCTGGATACTGTCACACCACCAGCATTGATAGTCAGCTTCTTGAAGGCAACGCCCAGCGAAGCAGCCATGTTATCCAGTTTGGTGCTGGCATTCTTCATTACGATTTCCTTATCCTTCAAGAAGGAGAGAACCAGCTTAGAGCTATTCTCAGGATCAGAGAAGTCAACATTTCCAAGTACTTCGATTGCCTTCACAGCGGAAAGGTCACGATAAGAATCCATCAAATCTGCGAACGTCTGGTTGGCAGCAAGCTGGATGGTTGCAGTTGCAACAGGTTTTTCGATATCTTTCTTAGCATTGTCACCTCTCCAAGTCACCTTGCTCTGAGATTCAGCTGCGTATACCAAATAAACCGTACCGTCATTGTCCACGATGGCATACTTGATGTCCACCAGAGGAGCATTGTTGTCAGCACCGCTCATTTCCTCATTTCTTGTGATGCTGCATGCATCCAGTTGGGCGCCCTCTGCGATGTGCAGTTCGGCAGGTACCACTGCATATTTCACATCGTCGTAGCTGGCCACAAAGATTCTGCGTGCATGCTTGTTGCTGTTCAGGAAGTTAACCTTGCCCTCAATGGTCGTGATGCCGGACTTCACATAGACAGGATCAGATTCACCTGCGAAGTCGATGTTTTCCAGCGTCAGTTCACCGTTGAATTCAACATACTTTGCCTTCGGAAGAGCGATTTCAGCTTTGCTACCCAGCGCACCGCCGTTGGCCGTGGATTGCAACTTGGTCAAAGGCAGAACTACATCGCCGTCAGCTGCGGGAGCCGTCACGCTACCGCCATCAATCTGCAGGGCAGTGATACCGGCCTTCAAGATTTCTGCTGCCGTAGTTTCGCCATTCGTCCCGTTTGTCTTGAGCGCAGCGTAAACGACATCGCCCTTTTGATCCTTGATTTCCAAGTCAGCACCGATGTTTTCCGTGATGTCCACGATACCGGCGTTGCTAGTCAGTTGCATCTTGCCAGCATCCTTGCGGGCAATTACCTTACCAAATTTATCGTTCTGAACCAAAGCGATTCGGCCGTAGTTGTCAATGATGGCGGGCTCCACATTCTCTTCATTGTAACGGAGTTCATTTAACAACTTGCCGTGCGTGGTTCCTTTGTTCACAAAGACAGCTTTGCCTTCGCCGGACAGGTCACCACCGGCTTCGATAGTCACGTAACCACCGGCATTGTTGTAACTTGTCTCAGCCAGCGTCACTTCAGCCTTTGCGCCTACGGTCATTTTGCCTTCGTTGTTCTTGATTTTGAACTTCTTCACGATGGCGTCAATGTCCAACGTTCCTTCATTGTCGCCAATCACCAGCTTGTCCTGACGCCAGTTTGTCGTGTTTTTGTCCTCAATGGGGCTCACAACGGTCACAGTTGCACCTTCGGCGATGTTGATGACTTGCTTGTCAATGGTTTGCTCTTGCGTGCTGGCATCTTCGTATGCCGTTCCGTAAGCCGTGGTATACTTACCATTCACGAAGGATTTGCTGCCAAGTTCCAGCTCGCCTTCAACCTCGACGTCGCCCTTAACAATCACACGATCCAGAATGTTTTTGGAAACGCCTTCAGCCAAAGTCACTTTGTAACCATTAGTATTGATGACTAAATTGGACTCCTTCCAACCTTCAGACATCAACTTGTCGCTCATTTCCTTGTCCAAAACGACATCGCCTTTCAGTTCTGCCTTGTAGACGCGCTTCAACCCTTCATTATAATCAATGAGCTGTTTCAAGTCGCTATCGTTGAACACGTCCATCGTTGCGGCACCCATCTGAATAGAGTTGGCAGCCAGTTTCAAAGTCACACTGTTTTGGCGGCCCGGAACCACATACGTGATGGGGTTTTCGCTGATGACAGTGGCATTTCCAGATACTTCCGTATCTTTCACGTTGGAGATCACGATAGGACCAGCCACGCCTCTGTCGGTGTAGATATAAGCTTCAATCTTGTCTGTTGCGTCTTTATATCTGTAAGGAGTGGTCATGACAATCACTTGCATGGACTCGGTAGCACCCAAAGCCGGAGCGTCCACGATAGTCACCTCTGCACGGTTGCCGGATTTCTCCACATTGTTGATAATGGCGCGCACAGCGTCCTGACGCTTGTAGTTGTACGAGCGACCGGTGTTGTTTACCCAATCGCCTTTGCCATATTCTTCCTTGAACGGGCTGATGGCTTCCCAAACGGTCTCCTCATACTCGTCCTTGTTGGCAGTAGCCTTTACCTCTTCGTAGTTGGCGTAGTTGAAATAGATCTTTTCTGTATGTTTAGGATCGGGGTTCGAATTGCTCCACCACAGCACTTTCTCATTATCAATGTTGTAGTAAGGCTTCTGCACATTAATGTTATCTACATCTCTGCCCACATACTTAGCATGTGTGGGGTCGATTTTAATCAGTGTAGAGAATTCGTTAGACTCCAGCACCACCTTTTTCACGGTGAACGGCTCGTCATCGTTGTTCACGATGGTCAGGCCGATGGCACCCAGCGTCGGGGTCAGTTCCAAGTCAGAGCTCATGACTTCCTCGCCCGTTGTACCGGCATGTACGCGTGCATAACCGATGAAGAACTGGTTCTCGGCGTATGCCTTAGCCACGTCCGTGCCGTTCTGCACCTGCTCGCCAATGCTGTGTACGGCCTCGCGGTTGCCTTGGTAGTCAGCAAACGGGAAGGTGAAGAAGTAGTTACCCTCCAAAATCTTGGAAGTGGTTTTCCAAGTGCCGTCTGCCTGTCTTACGAACTGATAGTCCGCGCTGGCGTAATCCACGAGCTTGTACCTCTCCGTCCAAGGCTTTTCGGCCCATTCCTCCAAGTCATCAAACGGGCGAACCGGCTTGTTGTCGGCATAATGGCCTCTGATTTCGTCCATCAGCAAGGCGCCGATTTCGTCATTTTCTCCCCATTGGTATTTGCCGTCAAAGCCCAAACGCGTATCCGCGCTCTTGCCTCCCAGCACATTCAAAGTGACATCCACCGACGGACGAAGCGCAGCCTCGCCGTTCTGGACGTCTTGCCCGTTGCTAATGAAATCGTCATTAGTACAAGCAGCGAACAACGCCATAAGCGCTGTCGTCATCAATACATGTTTTGTTCTCATTTCGCTTGAATAAAAAGGATTAATAATTACTTTTCTTGCTTATTCAGTATTCCCAATACTTAGAATTAGAAGGGGAAGCCGGATCCACCGTCATTGCCGAAGCTCGGGTCGTTGGGATTCTCCACATCGCTTCCGGCGAAGCCCTTCTCCACGCTCACCTCGAGTACTTCCACCTCGGGAGCCACATACATTTCTTTCTTTTCCATAAGTCTTTCTTGTTTTTAGATGTTAATACTATGATTTTTGATTCTCTTTTCCGATGGGTT
>JAHLFO010000038.1 GCA_018883785.1 Candidatus Bacteroides intestinipullorum | reverse complement strand
TGGACGAACAAATCAGACAAATAGCCGAGCGCCTGCGCGGACTGCGCGACGCCATGGAGCTATCCACCGCCGAAGTGGCCCGTGATTGCGGCATCGACCAGGCCGAGTACGAACGCGCCGAATCCGGCGAGCACGACATCTCCGTCAGCATGCTCCAGCAGATAGCCCGACACTACGGCATCGCGCTCGATGCCCTCATGTTTGGCGAAGAACCCAAGATGAGCACCTACTTCGTCACCCGCGCCGGATGCGGCGTCAGTGTGGAGCGCACCAAGGTGTACAAGTACCAGGCCCTGGCCGCCGGATTCCGCGACCGCAAGGCCGACCCCTTCATCGTCACCGTCGAACCGGGCGACCGCCCCATGCACTACAACACGCACGACGGACAGGAGTTTAACCTCGTCATGGAGGGCCGCCTGCTACTCAGCGTCGGCGGCAAGGAACTGACCCTGAATCCGGGCGACAGCATCTACTTCAACTCCAAGTTGCCCCACGGCATGAAGGCGCTGGACGGACGGACCGTGCGCTTCCTGGCAATCATCTTATAAATGAAGAATGAAGAATGATGAACTAATAATGATGCCTCCAACGACCATTCACCCGAGATTCTTCATTCTTCATTCTTAATTCTTCATTATTATTATATTATGGTAGAAAGATTTCTGACTCAAACCACATTTACATCGCAAGAAGATTTCATCAAGAACCTGCACATCCGTGTGCCGGAAAACTTCAACTTCGGCTATGACGTCGTAGACGCCTGGGCCGCCGAAGAGCCCGACAAACTGGCCCTGCTCTGGACCAACGACAAGGGCGAGTGCCGCCGCTTCACCTTCGCCGACATGAAGCGCGAGACCGACCGCACCGCCGCCTACTTCCAAAGCCTCGGCATCAGCCGCGGCGACATGGTGATGCTCATCCTGAAACGCCGCTACGAATTCTGGTTCAGCATCATCGCCCTCCACAAGCTGGGCGCGACGGTCATCCCCGCCACCCACCTGCTGACGAAGAAGGACATCGTCTACCGCTGCCAGGCCGCAGACATCAAGATGATAGTCTGCGCCGGCGAGACGGTCATCACCGACCACATCACCGCCGCCATGCCCCAGTCGCCCAGCGTGAAGACCCTGGTCAGCGTAGGCCCCGAGGTGCCCGAAGGCTACCTGGACTTCCACCAAGGCCTCGAACACGCCGCCCCCTTCGTCAAGCCCGAACACCCCAATACCAACGACGACATCTCGCTGATGTACTTCACCAGCGGCACCACGGGCGAGCCCAAGATGGTGGCACACGACTTCACCTACCCCCTCGGACACATCGTCACGGGCTGCTTCTGGCACAACCTGCACAAGGACAGCCTGCACCTGACCATTGCCGACACGGGCTGGGGCAAAGCCGTCTGGGGCAAGCTGTACGGACAATGGATAGCCGGCGCCACGGTCTTCGTCTACGACCACGAGAAGTTCACCCCGGCGCATATCCTGCAAATGATACAGGACTACCACGTCACGTCGCTCTGCGCGCCGCCCACCATCTTCCGCTTCCTCATCCACGAAGACCTGACGAAGTTCGACCTCAGCCACCTGCAATACTGCACCATCGCCGGCGAGGCGCTGAACCCCGCCGTGTTCGAGACCTTCAAGAAGCTGACGGGCATCAAGCTGATGGAAGGCTTCGGACAGACCGAGACCACCCTGACCGTGGCCACCATGCCCTGGATGGAGCCCAAGCCCGGCAGCATGGGCCTGCCCAATCCGCAATATGACGTGGACCTCATCGACAACGAGGGCCGCTCCGTCGAAGCCGGCGAGCAAGGCCAAATCGTTATCCGCACCAGCAAGGGCAAACACCTCGGCCTCTTCAAGGAATACTACCGCGACCCGGAGCGCACCCGCGAGGCCTGGCACGACGGCATCTACTACACGGGCGACGTGGCCTGGAAGGACGAAGACGGCTACCTGTGGTTCGTGGGCCGTGCCGACGACGTCATCAAGAGTTCCGGCTACCGCATCGGCCCCTTCGAGGTAGAAAGCGCCCTGATGACCCACCCCGCCGTGGTGGAATGTGCCATCACCGGTGTGCCCGACGAGATACGAGGCCAGGTCGTGAAGGCCACCATCGTCCTCTCCAAAGCCTATAAGGACAAGGCCGGTGACGCGCTGGTGAAGGAGCTGCAGAACCACGTGAAAAAGGTGACCGCCCCCTACAAGTATCCGCGCGTCATAGAGTTTGTGGACGAACTGCCCAAGACCATCAGCGGAAAAATCCGTCGCGTGGAAATCCGAGAGAACGACCAAAAATAACAAACATATTACCATTAACAACCAAACATAACCATGAAACCTATTTTCTTAGCAGCCTGCGCGGCTGCCCTAGCTTTAAGCTCCTGCAACACGCAGAAGTGGAACGAACAAGAGTGTGACGGTTACCGTCTTATCACCCAAAAAGGCGGTGCCACGCTAGGCTATTCGCCCGAATCGGGCATTACCATCCTGCATGAGGATGGCTATGCCTTCAAAGACCTTAACCGCAACGGGAAGCTGGACATCTACGAAGACTGGCGCCAGCCTCTGGAACAACGCGTAAAGAATCTGGCCGACCAACTCTCCATCGAAGAGATTGCCGGACTGATGCTTTACAGCAATCACCAGGCCATCCCCGCCAACAATTCCGACCAGTTCACCTACAGCGGGAAGCCGTATGCCGAAAGCGGCGCCCAGCCTTGGGAACTGACCGACCAGCAGAAAAAGTTCTTAAAAGAAGACCACCTGCGCCATGTACTGGTAACTTCCGTAGAATCGCCCGAAATCGCTGCCCGCTGGAACAATGCCCTGCAAGCCTATGTGGAAGGACTGGAGCACGGCATTCCCGCCAACAACTCGTCCGACCCGCGCCACTCGGCACGTGCCGACGCAGAGTACAACGCCGGCGGTGGCGGCCAGATTTCCACCTGGCCCAGCTCGCTAGGCATGGCGGCCACGTTCTCGCCCCAACTGATGAAGCGTTTCGGACAGATTGCTTCCGAAGAGTACAGAGCCTTAGGATTCGCCACCAGCCTGTCGCCCCAGGTAGACATTGCCACCGACCCGCGCTGGAATCGCTTCAACGGCACGATGGGAGAAGACCCCAAACTGGTCACCGACCTGGCCCGTGCCTACTGCGACGGTTTCCAGACCTCGGAGGGCGACACGGAGATTGCCGACGGCTGGGGCTACCAAAGCGTGAACACGATGGTGAAGCACTGGCCCGGAGGCGGTTCCGGTGAGGCCGGACGCGACGCCCACTACGGCTTTGGCAAATACGCCGTCTTCCCCAACAACAACCTACCGCTCCACAAGAAGGCTTTCGTGGAAGGTGCATTCAAACTGGAGGGAAAGACGCGGAAAGCATCGGCCGTGATGCCCTACTACACCATCTCCGTAGGACAGGGCAGCGAGAAAGTAGCCAACTGCTACGACCCAGACATCATCACACGCCAGCTGCGTGAAGAAGCCGGCTTCGACGGCATTGTCTGCACAGACTGGGGAGTGACGGCCGACGTGACGCACCCGGGCATCCACGCCGGCAAACCTTGGGGTGTGGAAGGCCTGACCGTGGCACAGCGGCACTACAAGGCCCTGATGGCCGGCGTGGACCAGTTCGGCGGCAACAACGACAAGCAGCCCATCCTGGAAGCTTATGAGATGGGAATCAAGGAACACGGTGAAGAATGGATGACGGAACGCATGCGCACCTCGGCACGTCGCCTGCTGACGAATATCTTCCACACGGGCCTCTTCGAAAACCCGTACCTCGACCCGGCACACACCGCACAAGTGGTAGGTTGCCCCGACTACATGACCGAGGGCTACGACGCCCAGGTGAAAAGCACCATCATGCTGAAGAACCACGACAACGTACTGCCCGTGAAAGGCAAGAAAAAAGTCTACATCCCGCAACGCCACTACCCGGCCTACACGGGCTTCTGGCACAACCCGATAGAAGCTCGTGACATCACGCCCGTCAGCCGCGAACTGGCCTCCCGCTACTTCGACGTGGTGGATACGCCTGCCGAGGCCGACCTGGCCATCGTCTTCATCGACTCGCCCAACAGCGGCTGGGGCTATGACATGGCCGACCTGAAGCGCGGCGGCAACGGATACGTGCCCATCAGCCTGCAGTACAGCGACTACACCGCCACCACGGCACGCGCCAAAAGCCTGGCCGGAGGCGACCCCTTCGAGAAGTTCGACAACCGCAGCTACCGCGGCAAGACCGTACGCACCATCAACAAAGGCGACATGGACCTGGTGAGAAACACCAAGAAGGCCATGGGCAACCGTCCGGTGGTGGTAGCCATCAACATAAGCAACCCTCCCGTGCTGAAGGAAATCGAACCCTACGCCGACGCCCTGTTCCTCACGTTCGACGTGCAGAACCAAGTCGTCCTGGAGCTTGTCTGCGGCAAGCATGAGCCTTCCGGCCTGTTGCCCTTCCAGATGCCAGCCGATATGGAGACCGTCGAAGCACAAGCCGAAGACACGCCGCTCGACATGCGTTGCCATACGGATGCCGACGGGCACACGTACGACTTCGCCTATGGCCTGAACTGGTCGGGCGTCATCAACGACGAACGTACGCAGACATATAAATAAGCAAACAAAAGGCGCGGATTCCGCAGTTTGCACAGCGCCATCAGCTTTGTGCGACCTGCGGGATCCGCGCCTCCTATCAAAGCGGACACCGGTTGTCAACCGGACCCTTTCCACGGAACCGGGAGAGCTTTGTCCATATACAAAAAAGGAAGCCATCACTGCGTATGGCTTCCTTTTTGTTTGGTTGGGCTACCTGGATTCGAACCAGGAATGACAGGACCAGAATCTGTAGTGTTACCATTACACCATAGCCCAAACTTGCTATCCCTTTCGGTTTTGCGGTTGCAAAGGTACGAACATTTTTGGATATAGCAAACTTTTGAAGACTTTTTCTTGAAAAAAGTGCAGAAAAGCTTCTTTTATGGTTCTCCGCATAGAATCGGCAGCGGCAAACCAGGAGGTACAACAGCCTTGCGGCGCAATCTCACTAGACTTCGTATGCACATTATGTATCTATGACTGCTCCCAAAGGGCAAGGCACCTCCTGTCTGCAATTAATATAATTATTTTACCAACGCCAAAGCGGCATGATCAACCGCTTTCCAAACCAGTGTGCAAACGCCAGACACACCAGACGAGCCTTAAAACAGACAAAAAACAGAATCCCAACGGGAAATCACACCCTCGCGAAAATCTAAATACCAATCTGCCTATCAGATACTTATGAAATTTTCCATTGGAAATATATTTTCAGCATGTGGCAAGCCATACCTTCGCTATCCCTTCGCTACTCCTTCGCTACACCTTCGCTACAACACTGCTATTTGTCCGATTCGACACCGGAGGAATAGCAATGATGCAGCAGTGTGCAATAAATACACAAGGACACAGACATCGACATAATGTAAATATATTTGAGCATCCAAACATTCAGCCATAGTTCAACTGCAAACCGACTGCATTACCTAAAAAAAGTAAAAAAACGAAGTCTTTCGCTGTTTTACGTGCTCGATACAGGAAATCAGCGTATCTTTGCCCTTAATTTTTAACCAGATTCAATAAAGAATGAACGAAACAGAAAAGCTTATTCAACAAATCACAGAAGGTATTCAAGATAAGAAAGGAAAAAACATCGTCATAGCAGACCTCACCAAGATAGAGGACACCATTTGCAATTATTTCGTCATCTGCCAAGGCAATTCGCCCAGCCAAGTCACGGCCATCGTTGAATCCGTGAAAGACTCTGCACGCAAGGGAGCCAACATCAAACCCTTTGCCATCGACGGCCTGCGCAATGCCGAATGGGTGGCCATGGATTACGCCGACATCCTCGTCCATGTGTTCCTGCCCGAAGCCCGGAACTTCTATAACCTGGAAACGCTGTGGGCCGATGCCAAACTAACCCAAGTACCTGACCTTGATTAATCGTAACGTATGGACAACAATAGACCAACCCCCAATCCCAACGCCCCCAATAAAAAGCCCAATATGCCCAGATTCAATCTGAGCTGGATGTTTGCCATCATCGGGCTGATGCTGCTGTACTTGCTGTTCACCGGCGACAAGAACCTGAACACGAAGGAAATCTCTTACGACGAATTCCAGCAATACGTGCAGAACGGCTACATCAGCAAAGTCGTAGGCTACGACGACAACTCCGTGGAAGCCTATATCAAACCCCAACACGTGAAGGACGTATTCCAGCAAGACTCTGCCCGCGTGGGACGCAACCCGATGATTGTCACCGAAGCCCCATCGCGGGAAAGCCTGGGGGATTTCCTGCAAAAGGAAAAAGATGAAGCCCACTTCGACGGCTCCATCAGCTACGAAAAGAAACAGAACTATATCGGCGTCATCTTGTGGCAGATCTTGCCCATCGCCTTCATCATCTTTTTCTGGATATACATCTCTCGCCGCTGGACAGGCGGAGGCGGCATGGGCGGTGGAGGCATCTTCAACGTGGGCAAGTCCCGGGCACAACTGTTTGAGAAAGGCGGCAATACGACCAAAGTCACCTTCAAGGACGTGGCCGGACTGGCCGGAGCCAAACAAGAAGTAGAAGAGATTGTGGAATTCCTGAAAGAGCCACAGAAATACACCGACTTGGGCGGAAAAATCCCCAAGGGCGCTTTGCTGGTAGGCCCTCCGGGTACCGGCAAAACCTTGCTGGCCAAGGCCGTGGCAGGCGAAGCGGATGTACCGTTCTTCTCGCTGGCCGGCTCAGACTTTGTGGAGATGTTCGTCGGCGTGGGCGCATCGCGTGTACGCGACCTCTTCCGCCAAGCCAAAGAAAAGGCGCCCTGTATCGTCTTCATTGACGAAATCGATGCCGTAGGCCGTGCCCGTGCCAAAGCAGCAGCCATGGGCGGCAACGATGAACGCGAAAACACGCTGAACCAATTGCTGACCGAAATGGACGGTTTCGGCTCGAACAGCGGTGTCATCATCCTGGCTGCCACCAACCGCGTGGATGTGCTGGACAAAGCCTTGCTGCGTGCCGGACGCTTCGACCGTCAGATACACGTGGACCTGCCCGACCTGAACGAACGCAAAGACATCTTCGGCGTACACCTGCGCCCCATCAAGATAGACAACACGGTGGACGTGGACCTGCTTGCCCGCCAGACACCGGGATTCTCGGGCGCGGACATCGCCAACGTCTGCAACGAGGCTGCACTGATAGCTGCCCGCCACAGCAAGAAATTCGTGGGCAAACAAGACTTCCTGGAAGCCATTGACCGCATCGTGGGCGGACTAGAAAAGAAAACCAAAATTACCACCGAAGAAGAACGCCGCTCCATCGCCACCCACGAGGCCGGACATGCCAGCATCTCGTGGCTGCTGGAATATGCCAACCCGCTCATCAAGGTGACCATCGTGCCACGCGGACGGGCTTTAGGAGCAGCCTGGTACCTGCCCGAAGAACGCCAGCTGACCACCAAAGAACAAATGCTGGACGAGATGTGTGCTACCCTTGGCGGACGGGCTGCCGAGGAGCTCTTCCTGGGACGCATCTCTACCGGAGCCATGAACGACTTGGAGCGCGTGACCAAACAAGCCTACAGCATGATTGCTTACTTTGGCATGAGCGACAAGCTGCCCAACCTCTGCTACTACAGCAACGACGAATACTCCTTCAACCGCCCGTACAGCGAAAAGACTGCCGAGCTGATTGACGAGGAGGTCAAGAAAATGGTAAACGAGCAATACGAGCGTGCCAAGCAAATACTGTCCACACACAAAGAAGGACACCGGCAGTTGACACAGATCCTGATAGACAAGGAAGTCATCTTTGCCGACGACGTAGAGCACATCTTCGGGCCGCGTCCGTGGACTTCACGCTCGGAAGAGATCATGGCCGCCAACCAGACCTCCAAAGAGATGAAAGAGCTGGCCGAAAAAGAAGCCCGGAAAGCTCAGCAAACCGAAAAGGAAATAAAGGACCAAGAGAGCAAGGCTTTGCCGAATAAGAACAGCGGCGACAAACAAGAAGACGCGCCGCAGGAAAAGCAATAAGAAATCCACCTTAAAAAACCGTAGTCATCATGAAGAGTAATCTCGTACAACGCACAGTCACTGGCGTATTGTTCGTAGCCGTCTTGGTAGGGGCCATCCTTTGGAATCCTATCTCGTTCGGCGTCTTGTTTGCCCTCATCGCGGCGTTATCCGTCCGCGAATTCGGGCACCTGATGAACCAAAGCGGACAAGTGGAAATCAACCGGAACATTGCCTCGCTGGCAGGGGCTTATCTGTTCCTTGCCTTGATGGCGTTCTGCACGCAGGTGACAAGTGCACGGGTGTTCCTGCCCTACCTGTTGCTGTTGCTCTACTTGATGATTACGGAATTATACTTGAAAAAGAAGAACCCGTTGGGCAACTGGGCCTTCACGATGCTGAGTCAGCTGTACATCGCCCTGCCCTTTGCCCTGCTCAACGTATTGGCCTTCCACAACGACCCGGCGGCCAGCAGCGTCAGCTACAACCCCATGCTGCCGCTGTCGGTATTCATCTTCATCTGGCTGAGTGACACAGGTGCCTATTGCGTGGGTTCGCTCATCGGCAGGCACCGCCTGTTCGAGCGCATCTCTCCCAAGAAATCTTGGGAAGGAAGCATAGGCGGCGGTGTGTTTGCCATGGCAGCCTCGCTCGTGCTGGCCCACTTTTTCCCTTTCCTCAGCGAGATGGAATGGTTGGGACTGGCACTTACCGTGGTAGTGTTCGGCACATGGGGCGACCTGACCGAATCGCTAATGAAGCGCCAACTAGGCATCAAGGATTCCGGCAATATCCTGCCGGGACACGGCGGCATGCTGGACCGCTTTGACAGTGCCTTGATGGCCATCCCTGCCGCCGTGTGCTACCTGTATGCACTCACTGTCCTTTGAGGGAAACAGCATCTCCTTCCTGCACGAGGTCAAAGGTCAGTTCCTGTTCGCCGCCATCCGTCAGATTCACTTTCAGCTTGATGCCCTTGGTGCCAGACGTGAACACGAGGTTGCTCAAGCTATAGGAAACCACGCTATACGTTCCCTGTGTCTCCACTTTGGCCTGCGTGTTGCAGCGCAACTCCAGATGGAAATAGCCATCATCGTCAGCCTCCAAGGAGGTGGTTTGGGTCAGGTCAGACTTCGGGTAAGCCAAGCGGACTTGGGTGGTGAAAGGCAGACGCCCCACGAAGAACACGTTCAGGTAGCCGTTGCCAATGGTAATCCCGTCGACCGTTGTGGGGACGGATTCATTCCCAAAGTCATCTTCATCGGCCGAAGTCATCGGCTCCACATTCTGGGTCAACACGTTCTGCATCTCCAGAATCTTCACAGCATGGTCATACCCGGCATAGTTATCCCACAACGGGTTGAACACCGTGATCACCCGCTGTCCGTCAATGGGCACATACCACCCCAAATCCGTATTCACAGGCCAACAGGTGCCCCACACATCGCAATCCAGATAGAACCCGTTGGCACCGACGGCACGCACCGTGGCCAACTGGGGCGCGGTGAAGTCGCCCAAGGAATAACCGTCACCATCGTCACACGCCTGAAAAGCCAGACAAACCAACAGGCACATCACGCCTGCCAAACAAGTTATTTTCTTCTTCATACTGCTATACGTTAAATGTTTCTATTCCTAGAAATAGAAAAGCCGGGCTTTTACTGCACCGGCTTGTATTTGTTTAACATTAAATAGGGGGAGAAGATCAACTCGACCGCTTCCGCAAGAGGGCCACCATCTGCCGGGCGGCACGCATCGGCGCACCGGGTTCTCCCAACCTACGGGACATCTCTCCATAGCCTTCGCAAAGTTCGCGCTTCCGCTCGGGATCGTGCAACAACCGTTGCAATTCGTCACGCATCTGCTCCACGGTCATCGTGTCGGCCACCAATTCCCGCACGACTTCCCTCCCGGCTATCAGATTGACCAGCGAAATGTAGGGCACCTTCAGGACGTGCCGCTTCAGGAAGGCAATCAGACGGGGCAAAGGGGTATGGTAGCACACAGCTTGCGGCACATGGAAGAGTGCGGCCTCCAGCGTGGCTGTGCCCGAGGTGACCAAGGCTGCCGTGGCGTGCGCCAACAGCGGATAGGTCTGTCCGAACAACACCTTCACCGGGGCATCGCCCGTATAGAGGCGATAATAGTCCGCCTCAATGCCGGGCGCACCAGCTACCACCAACTGACAATCGGCGGACTGGGAAGAAGCCGCCCGGATCATGTCCGGCAAGTTATCCTTGATTTCCTGCTTGCGGCTCCCGGCCAGCAAGGCTATGATGGGCTTGTCATTCAAACCGTTGGAGGCCGTGAATGCGTCAAACGTCTCTGCATACTTAGCCCGGAAAGCCGCCACCTCGTCCACCGTAGGATTGCCCACATAGCGGATGGGATAGTGATGCTTCCGCTCGAAGAAGTCCACTTCGAAAGGGAGGATGGAAAACAGCTCGTCCACATCGCGCTTGATATTCTTGATGCGATACTCCTTCCACGCCCATATCTTGGGAGAAATATAATAGTAGACAGGTATGTCCGTATGCGCGTGTACGTGCTCGGCTATCTTGAGGTTGAAACCCGGATAATCCACCAGAATCAACGCATCGGGATGCCAGGCCGTGATGTCTTCCTTGCACAGCCTCATCGCGGCGAAGATGGTGCGCAAGTGGAGCAGGACAGGCACAAAGCCCATATAGGCCAACTCCTTGTAATGCTTCACCCGCGTGCCACCAACGGCTGCCATCAGGTCACCGCCGAAGAAACGGAATTCCGCCTCGGGGTCTTCCTGCCGCAAGGCCGCCATCAGATGCGAGGCATGCAGGTCGCCAGACGCTTCGCCGACTATGAGGTAATACTTCATGGGGTCAGAACCACGATTTCAGTTCGTCAATCAAATCGTAGGCCGTGACATCCACGGTGGTGGGAGTAATGGCGATGTAGCCGTTCTCCAGTGCCCAATGGTCGGTCTTCTCGTTATCCGGCTCCGCGTTCTCGAAGCTGCCCGTCAACCAATAGTAGTGCGTGTCGTCGCGGTGGGCGAAGTTCTCCCACTCGTTCACCCACTGTCCCAAGGTCTGCTGGCAGACACGCACGCCTTTCAGTTCCTTGGTATCAGGGATATTGATATTGAGGCAGGTCAAGGGGGGGAGTCCCTTCTCCAGCACCTTGCGGGTGATGTCGCGGATGTATTCGCCAGCGGGTTCAAAGTCTGCATTGGGATCATGGCTGCACAGCGAGAAGCCCACGGAGGGGATGCCCTTCAGGCAACCTTCCACAACGACGCCCATCGTGCCCGAATAGTGCATGTTGACCGACGAATTGTCACCATGATTGATGCCGCCCACGACTAACGAGGGTTTACGGTCCAGCACGGTATGGAAGGCCAGTTTGACACAATCGGTCGGCGTGCCCGAACACTTGTATACTGTCAGTCCCACCTCCTTGCGCAGCAATTGGTAATGAATAGGTTCCTTCACCGTCAGCGAGCAAGACGTGCCCGAGCGCGCCGTATCCGGAGCCATTACCACGATTTCGCCCAGCGGGCGGAGAAACTTGATTAATTCGCTGATTCCCTTGGCCGTAATGCCGTCATCATTGGAAACCAGTATCAAAGGTCTTTGATTTTCCATCGTTTTATGCGTTTAGTATTCTGCTTACTGGTGGACAAAGATACGGCAAATTGCGGACAAGACCGCATATCTGGTGGGCGAAAATGCTTCTCCTCTTTTTAGAACTACCCGATTCCAAAGCCGGGAACTGTCGGTTCCAAAGCCGGGAACTGCCGGTTCCAAAGCTGGGAACTGTCGGTTCCAAACGCTGGGAACCGGGCAGGCAGACATACACTCCCCCTTGCCCACACCGGCCCAAGCAGCGATAGGAATGTCAAATAAGTAAAGTATACATTACTTTTTGACTTATTTATTTGCTTATATGTAAAGCATACATTACTTTTGCAGCAACACTTTAAACCTACATGTATGAATAGCAATTATTTGTTTCCCGCATCCTGCCGCAAAGTCGGTTGGATGTTGTGCATCCCCTTTTTGCCGGGATGCCTGTATTGCCTTTTGGCGGACGGAGATTCAGGCTTGGGCGGATGGTTGGACGAAATCTGCGTGTCCGGCATGATCATTGCCCTGCTGCTGACGGCCTTCTCGCGCGAGAAAGACGAAGACGAGTGCATCGGCAACCTGCGCCTGAAAGCCTTGGCCTGGGCCGTGTATGCCAGCTGTGGCTTGCAATTCGTGGCCACATGGTGCCTGTACGACTTGGGCTACTTGTATTTCTCTTTCTGCGCATTTGCGAGCGTGCTCGTTTTCTTCATCCTCATCTACCAATGGATGCTTTACCGGTTCAGGAGGGAGAATCATGAATAACACGCTGCGAGTAGAAAGGGCCATCCGGCGCATGACCCAACAGCAACTGGCCGAACAGATTGGCGTCAGCCGACAAACCATCAACGCCATCGAGAGCAAAAAATACGTGCCGTCCACCACGTTGGCTTTGAAGATAGCCCGACTGTTCGGCAAGCCGGTGGAAGAGATATTCCAATTGGAAGAAGGAGATTAGGCTGTCCAATCAGACTGTATGGACAGAAAAGCCGGTGCGGATTTTGCGGATTTCACGCAGAATCCGCTACCTTTGCCACCACAAACCAATCGTTATTTCTACTATGGACATTTTCCTAATCATCCTGGGCGCCCTCTGCCTGCTCACCGGACTGGCAGGTTGCATCCTGCCCATGCTGCCCGGTCCGCCGTTGGCGTATGCCGGCCTGTTGTTACTACACTTTACGGACCGTGTGCAATTCAGCGTCACCCAGCTACTGGTGTGGCTGGGCATTGTCGTGGTCATCCAGGTACTGGACTATTTTGTGCCCCTGCTGGGAGCCAAGTACAGCGGCAGCAGCAAGTGGGGCACGCGCGGTTGCCTGGTGGGTACGGTGATCGGCTTGTTCTTCATGCCGTGGGGCATCATCTTGGGGCCGTTTCTCGGTGCTGTCATTGGCGAACTGCTGGGCGGACGACAAACAAGCGAGGCGTTGAAGTCGGGGTTGGGATCCGTGCTGGGCTTCCTACTGGGCACGGTACTGAAATGCGCGGTATGCGGTTACTTTATCTGGCAGTTTGTTTCAGCTTTATGCTAAACAGGCGGGCAAAACTTACGCTTTTTCATTTTATTTAGCACATCGCTTACACTTATATCGGAAGATTTCTCCTACATTTGCCGTACACGAACTCAACGACATAAACATGGACAAATCCGTAGGAAAACTAAAGGCCGGCCTGATAGGATTCGGCCGGATGGGGCAAATGTATGCCGAAGCGATGTCGCAAAGCGGACGCTGGGACATCGCCTACATCTGTGACCCTGCCCCGGAAACTCGTGCCAAAGCCGCCCGCCGATTCCCTGAAGCACAAATCATCGCCCATGACCGACCCATCTTCGAAGACGAAAGCATCCAGCTTGTAGGACTTTTCGCCTTGGCAAACTCTCGGAAAGAACAAATCGAAAAGGCGATTCGACACCGGAAACATATTCTGGCCGAAAAACCGATAGCCGACACGGTAGAGAAAGAATGGCAAGTGGTGGACATGACGGAAGCCAGCGGACTGGTCTGCGGCGTCAACCTCTACCTGCGCAACTCGTGGTATCACCGCGCCATGAGGCAATTCATCGACGAAGGAGAAATCGGCGAACTGGCCATCCTGCGCATCTGTCACATGACCCCGGGCCTAGCCCCCGGCGAAGGGCACGAATACGAAGGGCCCGCATTCCATGATTGCGGGATGCACTATGTAGACATCGCACGCTGGTATGCCCGGAGCGAATACAAGACCTGGCACGCACAAGGAGTGCGGATGTGGAACTACAAGGATCCCTGGTGGCTGCAATGCCACGGCACATTCGAGAACGGCGTGACCTACGACATCACCCAAGGCTTCGTCTACGGGCAACTGTCCCAACAGCAAACTCACAATGCATATACAGACATCATCGGCACCAAGGGCATCGTGCGCATGACGCACGACTTCAAGACGGCAGTGGTAGAACTGCACGGCATCCACCGCACCCTGCGCATTGAGAAGCCCTATGGAGGGAAGAACCTGAACACGCTCTGTGACCGGATGGCCGATTCCATCCTGAGCGGCCACCGCGACCCGTTACTCCCATCCATGCGCGATGCGGCCATCGCCTCGCAAAGGGCCTGGCTGTTCCTGGACGATGCACGCCAACATGACCTGCCTGCCATAGGCGACCTGCAAACCCTGGAAGAAATCAGGGAGCGGCGCCGCCACATGACCAACGGCTACGGACTGCTCAGACCCAAAGAATCCTAAGAGCCATCGGCCTATCCATTCCAAGACCAAGATACTTTTATTCAATAATAAACAACCACTTACCTAAAAAGCGAAAAACATGTCAACATTCACCCGACGAGAATTTCTCAAGACTGGCGGACTGGCTTTGGCCGGCCTCACCATTGCGCCCAGCAGCATTTTGGGGCGCAGCCATGGACACATTCCACCTAGTGACAAACTGAACATCGCCGCCATCGGCATCGGCGGCATGGGACACACCAACATCAATCACGTCAAGGACACAGAGAACATCGTAGCCCTATGTGACGTGGACTGGCGCTATGCCAAGGGCGTGTTCGATGAACTGCCCAACGCCAAACGCTACTGGGACTACCGCAAGATGTTCGACGAGATGGGCAAGAGCATTGATGCCGTCATCATCGCCACGGCCGACCATACGCACGCCATCATCGCAGCCGAGGCCATGACCCTGGGCAAGCACGTCTTTTGCCAAAAGCCCCTCACCCACTCCGTCTACGAGTCGCGCCTGCTGACGCGCTTGGCCGCCTCGACCGGCGTAGCCACGCAGATGGGCAACCAAGGCTCATCGGACGAGGGCACTGACCTGGTGTGCGAATGGATCTGGAACGGCGAGATCGGCGATGTCTATAAGGTGGAATGCGCCACCGACCGCCCCATCTGGCCGCAAGGTCTGAACGCTCCCGAAAAGGAAGACCGCATCCCCAAGACTTTGAACTGGGACCTCTTCACCGGCCCGGCCAAGCTGAATCCCTACAATGAAATCTACCATCCGTGGAACTGGCGCGGCTGGTGGGATTACGGCACTGGTGCCTTGGGTGACATGGCTTGCCACATCCTCCACCAACCCTTCCGCGCCCTGAAGTTGCAATACCCCACCAAGGTTGAAGGCTCGTCCACGCTGCTGCTCAACGCTTGCGCCCCGCAGGCCCAGCACGTCAAGCTAACTTTCCCTGCCCGCGAGAACCTCCCCAAAGTTGCCATGCCTGAAGTGGAAGTGCACTGGTATGACGGCGGCATGATGCCCGAACGTCCTAAAGGCTTCCCCGAAGGCAAACAACTGATGCAGAGCGGAGGCGGTCTGACTATCTTCCACGGCACCAAGGACACGCTGATCTGCGGCTGCTACGGAGAAAACCCGTGGCTGCTGTCCGGTCGTGTGCCCAATGCCCCGAAGGTTTGCCGCCGCGTGCCCAACGCCATGAACGGCGGACACGAGATGGACTGGGTACGTGCCTGCAA
The DNA here is from genome assembly GCA_018883785.1 of Candidatus Bacteroides intestinipullorum. Taxonomy (GTDB): domain Bacteria; phylum Bacteroidota; class Bacteroidia; order Bacteroidales; family Bacteroidaceae; genus Bacteroides; species Bacteroides intestinipullorum. Next base: position 5,602 of record JAHLFO010000038.1, on the reverse strand, counting down.
GGAGAGCAAAGAGAACCGCGTACCTTGTAAGTCGGACTTCGCCGAAGCCGGCCCAATGAACGAAATGGTGGTGATGGGCGTATTGGCCATCCGCCTGCAAGCCTTGAACCGCACGCTCGAATGGGATGGTGCCAACATGCGTTTCACCAACATTGGTCCGGACGAAACCATCCGCACAGTCATCAAGGACGGTTTCCAAATCCACAACGGACACCCGACGTTCGACAAGACGTGGACCGACCCGGTCAATGCACAAGCCTTCGCCCAAGAGCTTATCAAGCACACATACCGCGAAGGATGGTCACTGCCCGCCATGCCTTGACAAAAAACGAACATATTATCTTAACTTATAACAAACTTCAATCGTATGAAACACGTATTTTACACCTTAGGATGCGCTGCATTGGCGCTCTCATTGGCCGCTTGTGGCGGAAAGAAACAGGACAAAGAAGCTGAAGCCGAGACCAAGGCACCGGCAGTTCCTGAATATGCCTTGATGGACAAGGCACAGGTCAATCTGGACGAATTCCAGAAAGATGCCGATGGCTACATCACCATTTTTGACGGAAAGACGATGAAAGGTTGGCGCGGCTATGGCCGCGACACTGTGCCCGGACGCTGGGTGGTAGAAGACGGCTGCATCAAGTTCAACGGCAGCGGCGGAGGTGAAGCCCAGGTAAGCGACGGCGGTGACTTGATCTTCTCGCACAAGTTCAAAAACTTCGAGTTGGAACTGGAGTGGAAAATCTCTAAAGGCGGCAACTCCGGCATCCTCTACCTGGCCCAGGAAGTCACCACGAAGGACAAGGACGGCAACACGGTGGTGGAACCCATCTACATCTCTGCACCGGAATACCAAGTGCTGGACAATGCCAATCATCCCGATGCCAAACTGGGCAAAGACAACAACCGGCAGTCGGCCTCATTGTATGACATGATTCCTGCCGTACCTCAGAACGCCAAACCGTTTGGTGAATGGAACAAAGCCAAAATCATGGTTTACAAAGGCACTGTAGTACACGGACAGAACGACGCCAATGTTCTGGAATACCACCTCTGGACCCCGAAATGGACCGAAATGCTGCAAGCCAGCAAATTCAGCGAAGAGGCTTGGCCTTTGGCTTTTGAACTGCTGAACAACTGTGGCGGCGACAACCACGAAGGCTACATCGGTCTGCAAGACCATGGCGACGACGTATGGTATCGCAACATCCGCGTAAAAATCCTGGAATAACGCCGTATAATCATTCACAACCATGAGAATCAGAACATTCCTAATGAGCATGGTTCTAAGCCTGGGACTGCTACAGGCCTCGTGCACCCCGCAACCGGCCAACACCAATCCCGAGAGTGCTACCGCCCCCAAGGAACGGAAAGAGGTCTGCATCCAGCTCTACTCCGTGCGCGACCTCCTGAAGGATCCCGCCCAACTGGAACCTGTACTGAAACAACTGGCCGAAATGGGCTACACCAGCGTGGAAGCCGCCAATTATGCTGACGGCAAATTCTACGGCAAGACGCCCCAGGAGTTCAAGCAACTGGTGGAGCAATGCGGCATGAAGGTGCTGTCCTCGCACACCACACGCGCCTTGACCGACCAGGAACTGGCCTCAGGCAACCTGACCGAAGCCTTGAGATGGTGGGACCAATGCATTGCCGACCATAAGGCCGCAGGTATGAAGTACATCGTAACCCCCTGGATGTCAGTTCCCCAAAAAGTAAAGGACTTGCAGACGTATTGTGACTACTTCAACGAAGTAGGCAAACGCTGCCAAGCTGCAGGACTGAAATATGGCTACCACAACCATAACCATGAATTCCAGAAAGTGGAGGACAAAGAAGTGATGTACGACTACATGTTGCAGCACACCGACCCGGCCCTAGTGTTCTTCCAGATGGATGTCTATTGGGTGGTACGCGGCCAGAACAGTCCCGTGGACTACTTCAACAAGTATCCCGGCCGTTTCACGATGCTCCACATCAAGGATCACCGCGAAATCGGACAGAGCGGCATGGTGGGCTATGATGCCATCTTTCGCAATGCCGACAAGGCTGGTGTCCGAGACGTTGTGGCCGAAATCGAGCAATACAGCGTCCCCGTACTGGAGAGCGTAAAGCAAAGTCTGGACTATCTGCTGGAAGCCCCGTTCGTAAAGGCTTCGTATGCAGAATGATGTCATGACAGGCTGATAGATAAAGAGGACTGCCCCGCTGAGGGAACAGTCCTCTTTTCTATTATTTCTGCTTCATCAGCCAATGCCGCTTCAGCCAGTCGCGCACAGGCAGGTCATAGAGTTTAAGGCAACCCCAAGCCAACAGGATGGACAAGACGAACACACCGGTAGCCACCATGATGTGGGCATAGAGCGGTGCGTCGGGATGGGCCCATGCCCAAGACATCTGCATGTACATCAAGGGATAGTGCGTGATGTAGAGCGGATAGGACAACTCACCCAGCCAAGTACAGATGCGGGCACTTTTGGGGTCAGTGATGCGGCTGCCAGCCCCCATCGACACGACAATAGGAAATAGCACCAAGATGCAGAAAGCGTTGTACACACCGTTGAGTACATTGTGTCCGGACCACCCACACACGGCACAGCCAACAGGATAGCCAGAATGAACGAGCACCACCAGAAGCCACCCCGCACCTTGATAAACCGTCCGGCACGCGAAATCAGCAGGCCGCACAGAAACGGATAAAACAGGCGTGTCAGGCCAATATACACTTGCTCCGACGTCAGGCTCCAGCCGCCAATGACGGTGTACATCTGTGCGTCACGCCCTTCCGTCAGCAACCCGAAGACGTTCCAGTTCAGGCAGAGATCCAACGTGCAGAACGCCGCTGCAGCCACAAACAAGGCCAGCAAGGCTTTAGACAGACGACGGAAAATAAAAGCATAGAGAATGTTGCCCACATATTCCCATGTCAGCGACCAGTTAGGTCCGTTGAAAGAGTTCATCTCACCCCAACCACGGATGTCCAGACGAGGTCCGCAGGGAATCATCAGACAGCCTAACAGGAAAGCCACTGCTACCTTCCAGCCCGGCACCTGGCCAATCAGCGGAAAGCCGTCGCCCTGGGCAAAGAAATAGAAGCAGGCCCCCAGCACCGTGCCCATCAGTACCATCGGATGCAAGCGGACAAGACGACGCTTGAAGAAGCCCCACGTAGTCATGCGATTCCAGCGGTCATCATAGGCATACCCGATGACAAAACCGGACAACACGAAGAAGAAGTCCACGGCCAGGTATCCATGATTGATGACCTGATAGGCAGGACCTGCCGAATAGGTCTCCAGCAAGTGAAACAGCACCACAATGACAGACGCGACACCACGCAGTCCATCCAAAATCTCATAACGCGGCTTAGAAGCCAAATACACATTTTCTTTCATTCTGTTTTTCTGTTTATGTTTATTTGAATCATCTTACTCCACCAGATGTCCCGCCAATTCCACTCACGGGGAGCCGTGTAGAACAAGTAACCAGAAATAAAGAAGAAGAGGGGCACGGACAAGTTGCACACCACAAACATGGCTGTGAACCTTTTACCGCAGGCGATCTCGTGCTTATCCCGCCGGGCATCCCGCATTGCTGGACATTCGATGCCCGGCAGACCGACCGTCACCACCGCATCGAAAACATCACCCTCTCTTTCGAAGATATACTGCTGGACGGACTGGCCCATGCCTTGCCCCACCTGAACGGCATTGTCCGGCAACTGCGCACCTATACCGATGCCATCACCTTCGCGCCCCGCCAACAAGAGCGCATCACGACCCTCTTGCGGCGCATGTGCCACGAGACAGACACAGAAAGAGCCGCCTCGGTAGTGACCCTGATCTGCCTCTTGGCAAAAGATGGACATGCCCTCGGACACTACGAGAAGCCCGACCTCATCCGCCAACGGCTCATGCAGGTACGTATCTATGTATCGTGCAACTGTCGCCGCCCCATCACCATAGACGAAATGGCACAGCACATCGGCATGAACCGTTCGGCCTTCTGCACCTTCTTCCGCAAACACACCGGGCAGACCTTCGTGGACTACCTCAATGCCTACCGGGTGGACTTGGCCTGCCACCTGCTGGAAAGAGAAGGCTTATCCGTCACCGAAGCCTGCTACGCCAGCGGCTTCAACGACGCAGCCTATTTCTGCCGCACGTTCAAGCGGTACAAGGGAATTCCCCCTTCAAAGATAAAGAAATAAGCCAAGAGCAATCAAGAGGATTATACACGCTCTATCAGCACCGTGGCGTAGGCCGATATTCCTTCCTGCCGTCCGGTGAATCCCAGTTTTTCCGTCGTGGTAGCCTTGATGGAGACATCATCCTCGTCCACGCCCATGACGAAAGCCAAGGTCTGCTTCATCAGCGGGATATGCGGATTCAGTTTGGGACGCTCGGCGCAAACAGTCGCATCCACATTGCCCACCGTATATCCCTTCGTGGCTATCAGTTGCACCGTCTTCTTCAGCAAGATTTTGCTGTCGATGTTCTCAAATTCGCCTGCTGTGTCGGGGAAGTGGTAACCAATGTCGCGCATGTTGGCCGCACCCAGCAGGGCATCGCAGATGGCATGGATGAGCACATCGGCATCCGAATGCCCCAGCAGCCCCTTTTCATACTCCAGGCGTATGCCGCCCAACCACAATTCACGGTCCTCCACCAAGCGATGGACATCATAACCGAAGCCTACACGTATCTTTGCCATTTTCTTTCAGCTATATTTCGTTTCCAACTCCTATCTTATATAAAAGTCCAATACATTCTCATCACCCAGATAGCCCTGCAAATGCTGCCCTATGGCCACGGGGCCCACATCGGCTGGCGTACCCGTGAAGAGCAAGTCGCCCATCTTCAACGTCATGAAGCGGCTGACATAGGCGATGATGTCATCCACCCGATGCAGCATGTCGGCTGTATGCCCGTGTTGCACTTCGCATCCGTCAATATCCAAACGGAAATCCAAGCGTTGCACGTCGCCGCCCAGTTGCTCCAAGGGCATGAACCGCCCGATAGCCGCCGAACCGTCAAAACACTTGGAGAGTTCCCACGGCAAACCTCCAGCACGAAAACGGCTCTGCAAGTCGCGCGCTGTGAAGTCTATGCCCACAGTCACCGCATCATAATAGCGGTGGGCAAAACGCGGGGCAATGCACTTGCCCAACCGGCAGATGTGTACCACGACCTCTGTCTCATACTGCAAATCCGCCGAGAAATCGGGCAAAAAGAAAGGCTTGCCGTCCTTCAGCAAAGCCGAATCGGGCTTCAAGAAGATGACCGGCTCCTCGTCCACTGCTGTATGTCCCAGCTCTTGGTTGTGCCGGGCATAGTTCATTCCTACCGCTATGATTTTCATATTCTGATACTTATCGTTTAACGTCGTTATTGGGAGAGGCAAAGATACACCTTTTTCAGCATCACTTGCCGACTCTCGGCAAAAAAACGCTACTTTTGCACCATAAATAGGAATTTATGTGCGCGGAGCGCACAATGGTCAATGGTTAATGATAAATGATTAATAGACTGTACATGAGCCATTTTTGTCACGTATTAACCATTAACCATTTATCATTAACCATTGCGGGCAAAGCCCG
>JAHLFO010000037.1 GCA_018883785.1 Candidatus Bacteroides intestinipullorum | reverse complement strand
CGAGGGCACAGTGCTCCAGCCCCGCCAGCATCAGCATGCCGCACACGGCGCCGCACGTCAGCCGCATCCGTCCGATGCCCGCGCCAAACGAGGCCGAGATGTGCAGGGCCTGCTCGCGGGTGAAGCCATATTCGTCGGCAAAGGCCGACACGACGGACTGGGCGCAATTGAAGCCGGACATGAAGTTGTCCACGGCTTGTTGGATACGTTCTTCGTGGGTCATGATACGTGGTCTGTAGGGTTAGTAGCCCATCTCGTGCAGGGCCTTGCACAACTGGTCGGGGCAGGACGTGGGGCGCATGCCGCAGCGTATGCCCTCGAGCTTCTCGATGACTTCTTCGGGCTTCATGCCGCGCACCAGGCGGCCGATGCCTTGCAGGTTGCCGTTGCATCCGTTCCAGATTTCCACATCGCGTATGATGCCGTCCTCCACCGTCACGATCATGTCGGTGCTGCACGTGCCTCGGGTCTTGTAATGATAGGTCATAATGTTGGGTTATTAAGGGGTTAATGTTGTCAGTTTCACTCCACGTACTTCTCCATCCCGGCGGACTGCCACGTCCGCGTCTGCCCCGTGCTGTCGGTGTAGACGAAGTAGGCCTCCACGCCCGCCTTGTCCTCGACGAAGCGGCGCGCACTGTCCAGCCCCATCACCATGAAGGCCGTGGCGTAGGCGTCGGCGCTCATGCAGTCCGGGGCGATGACGGTGGCCGAGAGGATTTCGTGCTGCACGGGGTATCCCGTCCGGGGATCCACGGTGTGGGCATACTTCTTCCCCTCGTGGTAATAATAGTTGCGGTAGTTTCCGCTGGTGGCCATGGCCGCGTCGGTGACGTGCAGTATCTCCTGCAATGCCCCGCTCACGGACAGGGAGTCGTCCTCGGGCTTGTTGATGCCGATGCGCCACGGTCCGCCCGTCGGGTTCAGCCCTCGGGTGACGACTTCGCCGCCGATGTCCACCATATAGTTGTCCACGCCCCGCCGGCTGAGCAGCTGCGCCACCACATCGACGGCATAGCCCTTGGCCACGGCACTGCACGTCAGCATCAGCCGGGGGTCGTCCTTGCGGATGCGCCCGTCCGTGCCGAGGCTCACCCGCCGGTATCCGGTGAACGCCAACAGGCTATCCACCACGCTGCTGTCCGGGAAGGCCCCGTCGCGGAATCCGAATCCCCAGGCGTTGACCAGCGGGGCGACGGTGATGTCGAAAGCCCCTCGCGTCTCGGCCGACACCTCCTGGCTGCGGCGGAACACGTTGGCAAAGAGCGTGTCGGCTACTACCGGTTCGTTGCGGTTGATGCGTGCGATGACCGACGTGTCATTGAAGGGCGACAACGACCCGTCGAAGCGGTGCAGGGCCGCCTCGATGTCCTCGTGCAGGTCGTCGCGACTCTGGTAGGTCACGGCGTAGACCGTCCCGAAGATGGTGCCTGCATTCTTCTGGTAGGGCACGGGGCTATTATGGCGTATCAGGATCCAGACGGTGCCGAGCACCAAGAGCAGGAGCCACAGCCCGTTGCGTGCAGTCTTCTTGTTCATGTTCAGGGATGCTTAGGATAGAAACAGATGTTCGACCAATATCTTGCAGCCGATGCCCACGAGGATGACCCCTCCCAAGACCTCCGCACGCAACTTGCGCGCCAATCCGCACCCGCAACGGATGCCGAAGAGCAATCCCGCCAAGGACAAAGCGAAGGACACGAAACCTATGATGGAGACCGCCGGAAGGATGCCCGCTACCCCCTCCACGCCCACAAAGGCGAACGATACGCCCACCGCCAAGGCATCAATGCTGGTGGCAATAGCAAAGGTGAACACCACAAAGAGGCGCGTCGGGTCGAACGATTCGCGGCACTCGGCAGGCTTCAGCCCCTCGCGGATCATCCGCACGCCCAAGAAGCAAAGGATGCCGAAGGCCACCCAATGGTCAACCTCCTCGATGAGGTGGCTGAACAAACTAGCCGCCGCCCACCCGACGAGGGGCATCAGTGCCTGGAAAAAGCCGAAGAAGAGGGCCATAGTCAACATGGCGCGCCAGCGGACACGCCCCAACAATATGCCGCTGGCTATGGAAACGGCGAAACAATCCATCGCCAATCCCACGGCCAGCAACCAGATTTCAAGTCCTGTCATAATTACGCGAACGATTTGGTTTAGAAAGGTAGCTTATAGATGATGGAATACTGCACGCCCAAGGTGTTATTCCCATACTTGCCGAAACCAGGAACATACCACGGATCGCCTAACTTGCTCTTGGTCTCAGATAAGTTGATGCGATAGCGCATGCCTAATCCCATGTAGATAGACTTCCAGATATTGGCCCGTATGCCCACGCAGAACTCGGCCCAGTGCATGCTTCCCTTCTGTCCGGCATGGTCGTAAGGAATACTCTCTCCCCACACGTCATCAGTCAGGTTAGGATTCCAAGGCAGGCCGCCGTAGATGGGATCGTCTAGCATCAGACTGGCTATGTGATAGTCGAAGCTGCTGTACCCGTAACGCAGGCCTACAAGAATCATCTGCCCGTGCTTCTTCTTGTATAAGGCATTATAGTCCATGCCCACCCGAAAATAAGGAGCACTGCTCTTATAGTGAATGCCGTCATCGTTCCAGGCATCCACGCCTCCATAGCCCAGCTCGACCACAGGAAAGAAACGATGCTTCAGATCGACATCCACAATCACCTCACTGCTCAGGAAGTCGCCTCCGAACAGTTTGCTGCCCACGCCCCACAGGTCCAAGCCGACAGACACTCCATTGAACAAGGGATACTCCACCTCCGGCTTCTTCTTTTCCTTCTTCTTAGCCACGGGGCGCGTATCCTTTCCTCCTTGCTGGTAATTCTGCGCTTGCATGGGGAACCCAATCAACAAAAGGAGGCAACAGAGCAGGCTAATAGAACAACTGAACATTCTCCTGACCATAAATGCCGGCCTCGTTATAGGTTATGTAAATAGAATCCAGCCGATGGCGCGTATAAGCGATGTCAGTAATCTGCTGCTGCATTTGGTAGCCACAATCCATCGACACGAAATAAGGAGTATTGACATGACGCACTACAAGTGTATCCGTCGTATGGCGGCTGTAACGAAACACCAACACCGTAGAGTCCACCGCATAACGCAGCGGTAGGGTTAGGTCCATCACATCCTTCTGGTCGTTGATGATGATACTATCCGTACCCCAAGCTGTCACCGTCAGCGAGTCCAGCGTATCGCGCACGGCATAACCGTCAGCATCCAACTGATAGACATTACACACCATCATGGGACGTCCCGTCATTGAGCAGTCCGCTTCTTCCGAACAGGAGCAGACCAACAAGGGCCACACCAATATGCCTGCCAAAACAATTCTGATAAGCTGTTTCATTATTCCAATGTTTTCTCTATTTGATAATCATTCCGTCCTGACGCATTCCGTGAAATCAATTCGCCCAGGAAGCCCGTCAGGAACAGTTGCGTTCCGATAATCATGGAGGTCAATGCCAGATAAAAGTAGGGTGACTCCGTCACAAGTCGGTAAGGCTGATCATTGTACATCGAGTAGAGCTTGCTTGCCCCAACCACCACGACCGCAATGAAGCCGAAGATAAACATCAGTGACCCCAAGAAGCCAAAAAAGTGCATCGGCTTCACCCCGAAGGAGGAGAGGAACCAAAGCGAAATCAAGTCGAGGTAGCCGTTGAAGAAGCGGTTCCACCCGCCGAACTTGGTCTTGCCGAACTTGCGCGCCTGATGGTGCACAACCTTCTCCCCTATCTTCGAGAAGCCAGCGTTCTTGGCCAGATAGGGAATATATCGGTGCATCTCGCCATAGACCTCGATGTTCTTGATGACCTCTTTACGATAAGCTTTCAGTCCACAATTGAAGTCGTGAAGATTCTTGATACCAGACACTTTGCGCGCTGTAGCGTTGAACAGTTTGGTGGGCAACGTCTTGGACAACGGATCATAACGTTTCTTCTTCCAGCCGGAAACGAGGTCATAGCCCTCCTGCGTGATCATCCGATACAATTCAGGAATCTCGTCGGGGCTGTCCTGGAGATCAGCATCCATTGTGATGACGACATCGCCTTCAGCCAACTTAAAGCCACAATACAAGGCAGGCGACTTTCCATAATTACGACGGAATTTGATACCCTTCACCACATCCGGTGCCTGACTGTGCAAGTCTTCGATGACTGCCCAGGAACGATCCGTACTTCCGTCGTTCACAAAAATCACCTCATAGGAGAATCCCTGCTCATCCATCACGCGCTGTATCCAGGCGAAAAGCTCATTCAAAGACTCTTCTTCATTATATAATGGTATAACTACAGAAATATTCATCCGGTCTATAACTTAATATCTAATTCTACAATTCTAACTCACTGATTCAGCGGTGGTACCCGCTTCATGGCAAACAAAGCCGTAGGAATGGCCAGGAACACACCCCAAAAGACATTATTGGAAAACAGTTGGAGGGTGATTTCAATAGGCGTGAGCATGGACAGCTGATCCAATGCCATTTCAATCTGTTCCTTGTACGCCACCATGCCAGCGGCATCCGAAGAACCTTGGGCAAAGAACTGATCCACCAGCGCAGCATACGTATTGAGGATATAGCCTTGGTCGATGAAGCGAAAATATACATAATGTGCAGCTGCAGCCAACAAAGCAGCAAACATATACATCAACACCGTAAACGTCCAGCCATGAATAAACGAAATATATCCGCCGCACGCGCTGTTGCGATATGCCCGCACATACCTATAGGCAATGAACGGGCCGCACAAAACAAAGCTTATAAATACCAAGAAGAGAAGCGGATTACCTAACCCCAACGGGAAAAACAGGGCACCAACAATCCAGAAAACGCCCAAATAAGCTCCATAGAGCATGGCGTAGTGCTGCATATAACCTCTTGATTCTGCCATCATATTGATTTGAAAATTCTCCGCAAAGGTATAAAATAATATCGGAAGTGGAGGCACAAAACAAGACGATAATTTAGCTTTGAATCCCTTGTGCCTATAAAAAAGTAATCCCCTCCCCAGTTACCTGAGGAAGGGATCCTTCACTTGAAAAAAAGACGGCGGCTACCTACTCTCCCACTGTCACGCAGTACCATCGGCGCGGCCGGGCTTAACTTCTCTGTTCGGAATGGGAAGAGGTGGAGCCCCGGCACTATAGCCACCTTAATAACTTTGACATGAAGCACAAGTCTTTTCACAGCCACCAAAGGCAGGCGGACCAAAACAGTCCACCAATCAAGCTGAACGTATGAAACCATCATTTTCTTAAATGACCTGCAAAAAAGGTTCGGGCAATTAGTAATGCTCGGCTTTGGCGTCGCCGCCTTTACACCTGCATCCTATCGACGTCGTCGTCTGCGACGGCCCTCGAGGAAATCTAATCTTGTGGCCGGCTTCGTGCTTAGATGCTTTCAGCACTTATCCGATCCCGACTTGGATACCCGGCAATGCACCTGGCGGCACAACCGGCAGACCAGAGGTCAGTC
>JAHLFO010000036.1 GCA_018883785.1 Candidatus Bacteroides intestinipullorum | reverse complement strand
TCGCCTTGGGGTAAAGTCGGGAACAAGAGAAAAAGAACCTCTCCTATGTTGTATAGATATTTATATCTCTCTATGGCAAATTTTGCTTGTTAGGAATGAGATTGTTCCTCAGATTTTTTCATCATTATATCTCAACAGTTTCAGATACAACAGCAGGCATGAACGATCATCGATTAGAAACCCCATCCGTGCACTCCCAAACCTTGCACATTTTTCCGGCTGCCAAATATACGACATAAGTACGTAGCCGATAGTTCGGAAATACAGCATGGATGTCACGGGCATAACCGTTCACTTGTTTCACATCATCAGATGCCGGAACATTGGTGTCAGATACCGAAGTCGCGTCTTTGGATTTGAAATACTTGAATTCCACTACCCGGCAATCGTTGTGAAAGCTGGTGCCGGGTATACCTGTCAGTACCAAATCCGCCCGTCCCGATGGCAAGTTCATCTCCAGGGCAAACGTATAGCATTGGCTCAAGTAACGGCTCATCAGTTCATAAAAGGAGCAGCGGATGAAATTCTCGTTTACCTTGTCGAACACTTGCGCCGGGAACTGCCCCAAGTATTCCTCAAAATAGTTCATAACCAACGGCTCAAAGCACCCGTCTTTCGTGAAACGCTCGTAAGCCGGGGCAAAACGCCGTGCATCGTCATGCACCTGATGCAGCTCATTGTAATAATCCACATAGATGCTGCGCATTGTCAGGTTGGGGAGGCACATCTTATAATTGCTCTTCAGCGTAGTCATTCCCAGGTAGTAGAGGCTGACTGGATAGAACTGCTTCTCAAAAAATTTCCGCTTGTTGAACTTGCTGCGCAAATCAGCTTGCGAATACAACAATTCGTCATCAATCAGCAGAGCATCCAGCATTTCTTGAACATTCTCCAGTGTGATAGTCAATCGTTTCAACCAGCCGATGTCCGTGCGCAGGTTCTCGTCCACCAGCTCGTTGGGGATATCGCCGCCTAGTTCTGCAAAGTTCTTGAAGAAATAAGTCAGAATCGTGGAGTTAAACAAGGGAGAAGCTCCAGGCAGGAAGCGATAACCGTCATAATTGTTGAGCAAGAGGGTCCAAATCTCCTCGAAAGAGCCGTCGCGGCGGTCGTACTTCTGCATCACATAGCGCAAGTAAGTGGCAGCTTCCTCGTGATCAAAGCCCAACATTGTCACGAATTCCGGCTTCAGCGTCAGCATTTCCGCAATGTTATAACCACTGGTCAGATCGTCCATCGTCACAGGCAACACGCCCGTACAGAAACAGGTGCGGATGCTACCCTCCCCAATACCGCTCTTGATGACCTTGAAGAAGGTGCGCAGGAAACTCTCACCCGTAGTCACCTCTTCATACAAGGGATCCTTGAAGGCAGTCAGCAACTGGTTGGTGAAGTTGTCATATTCATCAATGAGGATGTACAGGGGTGGCAACTTCCTGCTGTTCACCAGGTTAATTACCTCCGACAGCATCTTGGCAGCATTTCGCTCATCATTGAATGCAAAATCAGTAAAGAAGCGGGCATAACGCTGCGGGCTCTTCACGCATTCCTTGATGACCGGGCACAGCAAGTCATTGAAATTCCTCTCCAATCCAGCCAGGTTATCCGAAATGGCCATCTTGGAAAAGTCAAAACGCAGAACCATGTAGCGGTTCTGCTCGCCGGTAGGGTGATTTCCCACATACGTGTCGCCAAAAAGGCTGCTGAAACGCCTGGCTTCGTTTACATCATAATAATAGGCCAGTGTGGACACAAGCAGGCTCTTGCCAAAACGGCGCGGACGCAGGAACACAGGTGCGCTGTACCGCTCCAGCAGCGGAATGTAGCGTGTCTTGTCCACGTAATAATAGCCTCGTTCGCGCAGGATGGCGTAATCGGCTATGGCATAGGGTATGGTAATGGCTGCTTGCATCATAGGGCCTCTGTGTAAATATGCATACAAAGGTAAACCAATTCGCCTGAAAAAACAAAAGATATAAGTAGGAACTCGTATTTATACGCCGCACGGATTCTTTCCATCGTGGTTGGTTCCTAAAAATTTTATCTTCCCAATGTCATTGTGTGGAGTGGATTTGTGTGAATTTTGCATGGCACCCCAAGTATCATAGGATAAAGTGCCCACGAAGCAAGCTTCTATGTCCAAGTATCCAAGGATACTTGGGACAGTATCGTAGAAGGTGATTCTCGGTCTGCAATGCCGCAAAAAAGGGTGCACCATTTCGGCACACCCTCATATACAGTTTTAATAACACCGCTATGCTAATTACTGCGGAATTTGGACTTGATCCAGCGCAGTACCTAAGGAACCAGCCGAGCAAGTATAGTTAAGAGCCATTGTAATGACACCCGTCTCGGGATCATACGAGTTATAGACCCCGTTATAGCTTGCATTTAAACTGATATAGATCAGCTCAGGATCCGGCAGACCAACATTGGCCCAAGCCAAAGGCTGCTCGCGCAGACGCACAGAGTTGTCTTCGTTGACCTTGATGACAATGGAATAGTTGTCAAAAGGCGTAACCACCTTGTACCAATGCTGCCCCTCTGCCTGCAAAATCTCACAAGGTGCCGCGCCAAAATTGCCGCTGGCATAGATGCCTTGTCCCAACGAAGTATTCCAATTAGCCTCTGGCACTACAGTGCCCGTAATACTAGTGATATAGTCTTCAGAATAACTGTCCACAGCCGATTCATCCAAAGCCACGCTATAGGTATAAGTCTCTTCAGCCTCCACTTCCGAGAAAGTGATGTCAAAGGTTGCTGTGGCAGAACCTGCAGCAAAAGTCACAGCGGCCGGCACCTCAAAACAATCTGCCGTCTGGGGCAGCACTTTCAAAGGCACCACGGCCTCATTGGTTGTATTCTCACGCACCACGGTAACGGTCACTTTCCTCTCATCGGCAGCAGACACATAGGTTTCTTCACCATCAGTGACAAAAGAGGCTCTGATGCAGTCATCTGCCACCGGCTGACCGGGAACATAGTCCACATCCTCTGTGCAGGCGCCGAACCCTAAAGTCAGCACCATGCCTATAATATAAGCTATCTTCTTCATAAATTCATCTGTTTTTAGGGGTTATTGCAATTCATACTTCCCGCTCGGGTCGGGATTGTTATAGCCACGTACGGCGGAGTTGCTGTTCTCTTCAGTCTGGACAATAACGTAATTCATCCAGGCCGGGCGTCCGTTGGTAACAAAGCGTGTGGTTGACGACCAGTTGGAGCCACTGTAAGCACGATTAACGGAACGATTCAAGCGCTTGACATCAAAGAACGTCAGACCTTCGCCCCACAGTTCGATGCTCTTCTGGGTAATGATTTCGTCAATCACATCAGAGTTGGTGCACGTATAAGTATAGCCCTCCGCATCATCAGCAATGCGATAGTTGTTCATGAAACTTTCCAGCAGTTGCTTACCAGCTCCTGGAGTCACATGTTCTGCAGCTTCAGCTTCGATGAAGTACATTTCTTCCACGCGCATCAAAGGATAAGCCGTGGCGGCAGCCAAGTTCACATCGTCAGGATTGCCTTCACCCGGACGGAACTTGGTGGAAGCATAAGCGGGCAGGAAGTCACCGAAGTAGCCGTTCACGGTCGAAGTCAGGAAATCCGTCTTGCCGTCCAATGCCGAACCTGTAGGAGCCTTCCACATACGCTTTCGGAAATCGTTGTCATCGGCCTTGGCATACAACTGTGCGTCAATCATTGACCAAGGCGCACCTGCCATGCCGCAATAGCCGAAGGAAGTCTCATTGCTCATCCATGACACCCAGTTGATGATACCTGTCTGTACCACGTCATTCTCCTTCACCACCTGTGAGCCCAGCATCCAACAGTCTATGTTGTTGAAGCCCTTTGAGGTGCTCAAGCATTCTTCTTCCGTCATGGGCTGCAGGCCGCGCTGTGCGGCAGCATCGATGGCACGGCGGGCATAGTCACGTGCCTGCGTGTAGTTGGCCACGTTGGGGGTGTCGTCAATGTTCTGTCCCAGCCACATGTAATACCGGGCAAATAAGCCATACACCACATCCAAATGGGGCTGGCAGGGGGAAGATTCTGCCAAATAACCGATATTCTCCTCGGCTGCCTGCAAGTCGCTCAGAATGAAAGCTGCCATATCCTCACGCGACACACGGGGATTGTTGTAGCACTGCTCCTCGGTAGTCTCTTCCGTCACGATGGGCACGGTCAGGTTGGTGATGTCATTGCCATATTGGTCATCCTGCGGCGTAGTAACATCCGTAGGCAGGTATTCATACAAACGAGCCAAGTCCAGATAGAACATAGCACGGTAGGCATGTGCAGCGGCGATGTAACCTTTCACTTCATCACTGGCCGTCTCTATCGGGAAGGCTGCCAACAGTTTATTGCAGTTCAGCACGCAACGGTAATAATAATTCCAGATCAATTGCGGATACAGATAGAGTTTGCCTTGGGCTTGATTCTCTTCCCATACCCAGAACTGGTCGTAGTTTGAAGAATTAATAGGCATATCACCCGTCTGCACGTCACGGATATGCATCATCGCTCCGTAGCCGAAATCGAAGTGGTAGCTGCCTGCGTCCCACACAGGCGTGTTCAGCTGGGCATGCAAAGCCCACAGCATGGCCGAGGCCGATTCGTCAGACGATGTCACTTGTTCTTCTGTGGCACCGCTGGTAGGAAAAGTCTCCTCGATGCAGCCGGTCATCAGCAAAGTGGATGCCACGCAGCCGACTGCTAAAATTCTCGTTATCTTTTTCATATATCTATATACTGCTTAATGGATGAATAAAGGTTTAGAAAGTCAACGTCACTCCACCGGAAAGTGTACGCATTGGAGCATAATAGGAAGACGTGGAATAACCGCTGATGCTTTGGCGGGGATCCAGTCCCTGACGCTTGGACCACAGCCATAAGTTCTCACCGGCAAAGTAAAGGCGGATCTTTTCGACACCTACCTTGCGCGTCCAGCTGGTCGGCAGGGTGTAGCCAAAGTTCAAGTTCTGAAGGCTCAGGTAAGAAGCACTGATCAGGAAGCGGTCCGAAGTAGAGTTGGTGTACTGGTCGTTATATTGCAGGCGCGGGATGTTCGTGTTCGTATTCGTCGGTGTCCAAGCGTTCAGCATATCGGCGTGGAAGTTACGGCCACGGCTGCTCGAACCTGTCGTACCCATCAGCATGGCATAATCGCTGTCATAGATTTGACCGCCAATCTGATAGTTGAAGTCCACGCTCAAGTCAAAGCCTTTGTAGGTGAAGCTTGTGCCGAAACCGCCGTAAGCCTTGGGCAAGGCAGTGCCGCAGTCGTAAAGGCTGGCCTCTTCGTAGGCTGTTGTGGTCACCCGGGTGATGTTGCCGTTCTCATCTTCCACGTTCCTATAATACAGCGGCTGTCCATCTTCTGACACGCCGGCATACTTCTGCAAGCGGAAGGTGTAAATAGGCAAACCCTCACCGTAGAATTGGTTGCTGCTGCTGAAGCCCCAGTGGCCGTCCAGTTCCATGGTCTTGCGTTCTTCAGGCAAATAGACGATTTTGTTCTTATAGTATGTCAAGTTGGCGCGGATGTCCCAGGTGAAGTCGTTGGTCTTAATGGGCGTGGCGTTCAAGTCAATCTCTATGCCCTGATTGCGCATGTCACCCACATTGGCGTAGTAATTGCTGTAACCAAAAGAAGGAGACAGCGGGAAACTGAACAACATGTCCGTCGTCTTACGCAGGAAGTATTCCACGCTACCGTTCAGGCGTGCACCAAACAACTCAAATTCCACACCGGCATTGAAGTTGCTATTCGTCTCCCATGTGATGTCCTTGTTGCCCATCGAGGCGGGAACTGCTGCGGGATGACCGCCGGAATTTACAATGTTATACGTATTTACATACAGGTAGTTGCCGATATTGTCATTACCTTGCTGACCGTAGGAAGCCTTGATTTTCAACAGGTCAATCCAAGACACATCAAAGAAATCCTCCTTTGAAATAATCCAGGCAACACCAGCCGACCAGAAATTACCCCATCGGTTGTCTGGGTGGAAACGGCTGGAGGCATCACGACGATATGAACCGGATGCAAAATACTTCTCATCATAGTCGTACTGTACACGACCGAAGTAACCCTCTGTGTTATAATCAGTCGTATAGGAATCATTGCCGCTCTCGGTGATGGCACCGGCCAGTTCATGATTGGTCGGGTCAAACATATTGCTCTTGCTGGCATACAGGTAATAGTACTTGTTGCGGTACATCTCATGACCCAGCATTACGTCCACATTATGCTGTCCGTAGCTGTGCTTCCAGTTCAATAACTGCTGATGATTGTAGGACAGCGAACGGGTATGATACTTATAAAGCATACCATTCTGGCTGGCATACTGGCCATAATACGGATTCGTGAAGGCAGTCTGGCGCGTCTCGTCCAGGTTGACACTACTGTTCCACGTGAACTTGAAATCCTTGAGGAAGCGCACCTCGAAGAAGCCGTTGGCCGTCATGGCGTTGCCCTCGGCATTGTTTTCGTCCAGCAAGTTGGCAGCGTATGCATTGGCATTGGACAAGAAGGGACGCAGCAGGTAAGTGTAGCCATCGGCTTCGGTATAGCCGCTACCCCAATCGTACATCTTGTAGCCGCGCGGATCAATCATGATGTTGCCTTGCCCATCGCGCATATAGAACGGATAAATCGGGGCGATATAAGAAGCAATGGCAAACACGTTACCCGACGAGGCTGACGAACCGTCCTCATTCAGCGAGTTGGAATTAAAGTGCGTGTACGACATGTTGGCACCCACTTTCAACCAATCGTTCACCTGATAATCAGCTTTCAAACGGCCAGTCAAGCGCTCATAATCAGAGTTTACCGTGATACCTTCGTTGTTCAGGTAGCTCACCGATGCATAGAAGGAAGACTTGTCCGTACCTGCCGATACATTCACATTGTATTCCTGACGCAAGCCGTGGTTGTACACCTCGTCCATCCAGTTATCAGGACGCAACAGCATGTCCATGCCGCCGTAATGTACCGTATTTCCTAATGTGGCATTGGGATTCAGCTTGCCGTTACTTCCGATGAGCAACTGGCCTTGGGGCACATTATATATATTATATCCCAGCGTATAAGCATTGCTGGAATTCGGATCAATCATATTCACCGCAGCATTGTAGTGTGCATTGGCATCCGTCATACCCATGGCGTTGATGAAATAGTTCTTCAACGAGCTGTAGTACAGTTCATAATACTGTGCGGGATCCTTGATGACGTTGTAGTCCTGCACGCCCTTGGCGTTGCTGCCCCACTTGGCATCCACCGTCACCGTAGCCTTGCCTGAATTACCTTTCTTGGTCGTGATGATGATGACACCATTGGCACCACGCGCACCATACAAGGCATTAGAAGCTGCATCTTTCAAAACCGTCATGCTTTCGATATCCTGTGAACTCAGATTGTTCATATCTCCGTCATAAGGCACGCCGTCCAAGATGATAAGCGGGTCATTGCCGGCATTGATAGAACCAATACCACGGATACGGATGGTCGGCGTCGTGGCACCCGGTTGGCCGGAAGTGTTGTTCAGTTGTACACCTGCCACCTTGCCGCTCAATGCATTGGCCACATTTGAAGTCTGGATCTTCTCAATATCCTCAGAGCCTACCACCGTGGCCGAACCCGTAAATGCCGATTTCTTAGCCGTACCATAGGCCACGACCATCACCTCGTCCAGCAGTTCCGCATTGGTCTTCAATCGAACGGTCATATTCGGCTGAATATCTACCTCTTCAGTATGCATACCGACATAGGAAATTACCAGAGTTCCCGCCGAACTTGGTACGTCATAACACACTCATTCCCAACCGCATGTACATGCAAACAAACTCATCTGCCTTCAACATCACTACTGATTTACAATTTGTTAAGCAGAGCCTAAAACCTGTAGGTTCTACCTCTTTTCTACCCAATAATATCGATATTCTGTTGATATATAAATATTTACTGAGAGAAGACAGCCTTGTTCTGTGTTACCCGTTTTCTACTGCTTGGCAAATTTGGCGTTGATACTCCCCTCCCGGAGCACAAGGCTCATTGCTCGTGCGTCTTCAGGTCGTGAACAACAGTTCGGTCCATGATTTGGGCATAAACCTGGGTAGTTTTCACGTTTTTATGTCCCAATAGCTTTTGGATTGTGGTGATGTTGATTCCCTTATATATTAATAAGGTGGCATTCGTATGTCGGGCCGTGTGAAAGGAGAAGGTCTTGTTCAACCCGGCCATCCGACCCAGCAGACGCAACTGTTTGTTGACGTTAGAGTTGTCCTTCAGGTGGAAAAAGTCATTCAGGCAATCCGCATACCTCTCCAGAATGGCCAGCCCCTTACCGCCGAACAGTACGAACAAGGGGAGGCGGACTTCGGTCTGCGTCTTCACGGAGCGGTAGATCAGCCACTGCTCTTTTCCGATATTGACGAGATTGTCCGAAGACAGGGAAGTGAAGTCCGAATAGCGCAGTCCTGCATAACAGCAGAACAGGAATGCATCCAACGTCTTCTGCAAGCGGGTATGCCGCCC
Source organism: Candidatus Bacteroides intestinipullorum (assembly GCA_018883785.1). Lineage (GTDB taxonomy): Bacteria > Bacteroidota > Bacteroidia > Bacteroidales > Bacteroidaceae > Bacteroides > Bacteroides intestinipullorum. The sequence continues at coordinate 32,939 of JAHLFO010000036.1, read as the reverse complement.
ATGCAAACGGAGTTGCTCCAGGCACGCCAGTTCATCCAGCGTCAGGTGCGTATGCCTATAGGTTGCTGTTTTTATCTTATAGTCGCGGAACGGATGGCGTTGCGGGTGGAGGTAGTCCTTCCGGATGGCGGCATTTACTTGCTGCTTCAAGTGTTTCAGGTGCTTGGCCACCGTATTGGTGTGCAAATTCTGCCGTCGTAGGAACAGCTCAAAGTCCGCAACAAACTCAAACGTCAAGTCGGCAAACAAGATTTGCGGACGAAAAGCACACAGCTGCCGCAGAGTGGAGCGGAGATTGCGCCGCGTACTTTCCTTGACGGCAGCATCCCGCACCTCGTGCTCCACGAAGCGTATGAACGATTGCCCGCTCGTCTCCCTGCAAAGGGTTTCTTTCAGCAACGTCGGCGAAACACGCCTCCCCTCTCGCCACAATTGCAGCTCCAGGTTTTCCAAGGTTGCTACAAAGCCACTGATACGTCGGTTCAAAGTTTCGGCATTCGGGTGGCTCCGCACCCTTTTTCGCCGGCCATCCCACTGCTCAGGCTTCAGGTAAACATGCGTGGAGAAATACCGTTTCCGTCCGTCCATATAGGCTTCTACTTGTACCAAAGCCATGCCCTGGCTGTTGAGGGCTCTTTTGCGGTTAAATACCAGTTTGTAAACTATTTTATCCATTTCATCCTTTTTTAGGTTCACATTGTCAGGCCAAAGGAAAACAAGTCCGGCAAAAAGAGATTTACGGGGCAGTTTCATCTACAAAAAGACGGGATAAAGATGTGTTTTGGCGGCATATCCTGTGCACTACATCAACAAGCTCAACCGCAGATTGAAAGTAAAATTGGGGGTTACGCCCCATATTTTAACCATTATGTTTTAAAAAACGTGCATTCCTTAAAATTAATGCGCAGTTAACAATGCACATATTGCAATCGTGTTACAATGCCGGGAGGGTATTTAGCCGAAAAATATGTGTTGTTCAGCAGAAAAACGGGACTTGAAATAACAATTTGACAGAAATACAAGGTTTTTTCAAAGAAACAATTGCTGCATTCATATTTATTAATATATTTGCAACTCGTTAGAGTAAAGAATCAATTAATGTAAAGTTAAACTTTAAGAGAGAATTTATGAAAAGAAAATTAATGCTGTTATTGGCCTGTCTCTTCGTCGGGATAGGCTTGGTGACTGCCCAGACTCAGAGGGTCACAGGTGTTGTGATTTCTGACGAAGACGGGCAGCCGGTGATCGGAGCGTCAGTACAAGTGAAGGGTACCCAGCAAGGTACCATTACTGACGTAGATGGTAAGTTCACGTTGTCGAACGTACCAAGTTCGGCGGGAACTCTGGTAATTTCCTATGTTGGTATGCACACGCAAGAGGCTAAGATTCAGCCAAATATGACGGTGTACATGAAGACCAACGCAGAGTTGCTGGACGAGGTGATGGTAGTGGCTTTCGGTACCGCCAAGAAGTCCGCCTTCACGGGTTCGGCCACGGTGGTGGACGACCAGAAGATCGCACAGTCACAGGTGACAAGCGTCACGGGCGCACTGGCTGGCGCGGCACCGGGCGTTACGCTGACATCCAGCAGCGGTGACCCCAGCTCCTCGCCTACCATCCGCATCCGTGGTATCAGCTCTATCAATGCTGGTAATGACCCGCTTATCATCGTGGACGGTGCACCTTACACCGGCGACCTGGGCAACCTGAACCCCAACGACGTGGAGTCCATGACGGTATTGAAGGATGCTGCTTCCAACGCCTTGTACGGTGCCCGTGGTGCCAACGGCGTGGTCATCATCACCACGAAGCGTGCCAACGAGAAGGGCGAAGCCAAGGTGACGTTAGATGCCAAATGGGGTGCCAACACGCGCGCTTTGCAGAACTATGACGTCATCACCGATCCCGGCCAGTACTACGAACAGCACTACAAGGCCATGACAAACTATTATACCAACGCCATGGGCATGACCCCGCAACAAGCCTGGATCATGGCCAACAACAACATTGCCGGTCCTGCCGGTAACGGTGGTTTGGGCTACATGGTATATAATATACCCGAAGGCCAGTTCCTCATCGGACAGAACGGCAAGCTGAACCCCAACGCTACGCTGGGCAACATCGTCAACTATAACGGCGTGGACTACCTGCTGATGCCAGACGACTGGGAAGACCTGGGTACGCGCACCGGCCTGCGTCAGGAATACAACCTCTCTATCAGCGCTGCCAGCGATAAAGGTTCTTACTATATTTCTTTGGGCTACCTGAGCAACGAAGGTATCACGGAGAATTCGGACATGAAGCGTCTGACTGCCCGCCTGAAGGCCGACTACCAGGTGAAGCCCTGGATGAAGGTAGGCGGCAACATGTCTTACGCCCGCTTCGACCACAACTCGCTGGCCAACAACGGTAGCAGTTCGTCTACGGGTAACGTATGGGCATTCACCACGCAGATTGCCCCCATCTATCCCCTCTATGTGCGCAACGCAGACGGCAGCATCATGAAAGATGCCAACGGCTTCGAAATGATGGACTATGGTAGCGGCCAGAATGCCGGCCTGACTCGTCCGTTCATCGGCGATGCCAACCCCATCATGGACAACAAGCTGAACACCCGCAACGCCGAAGGCAACGCCCTGTCGGCCAACGGATTCGTAGACATCACGCCCATCGAAGGCCTGAAGATTACCATCAACGGTTCGTTCAACCTGGACGAAACCCGTTCGACCACGGTGTTGAATCCCTACTACGGCCAATGGGAAGGCACAGGCGGTCAGGTGAGCAAAGCCCACCAGCGCGCCTATGACTACAACTTGCAGCAATTGGTTTCGTATGCCAACCACATCGGCAGCCACAACTTCGACATCCTGTTGGGTCACGAATACTACGACTACCGCCTCTACACCTTGGGCGCAAGTCGCCAGAAAATGTTCTCGCAGGACAACAAGGAATTGAGCGGTGCCATCGTAGACCTGCAAGGCTCGTATTCTGCCAAGTCTCGCCACAACCAGGAGGGTTACTTCGGCCGCTTGCAATATAACTACGACGAACGCATCTACGGTTCGGCTTCCGTACGCCGCGACGCCTCTTCACGCTTCCACCCGGACTACCGCTGGGGTACGTTCTGGTCGGTAGGCGCCGCTTGGCTGATGAACAAGGAAAGCTGGTTTGACGTGTCTTGGATCCAGGAACTGAAGGTGAAAGCCTCCGTTGGTTCGCAGGGTAACAACAACATCGGCGACTACCGCTATACGGACCTGTTCAACATCGTCAACTCCAACGGCGAACTTGGTACTTCGTTCGCATCCAAAGGTACGCGCGACATCACGTGGGAAAACAACCGCAACATCAACGTCGGCGCCGAGTTCCAACTGTTCGACCGCCTGAGCGGTAGCATCGAATACTACCACCGCAAGACCACCGACATGTTGTTCTCCTTCACCGTGGCTCCGTCGCTGGGTTACTCCAGCTACCTGGACAACGTGGGCGACATGGTCAACAGCGGCGTGGAAATCACCTTGGATGCCAACATCTTCAAGAAACGCAACTTCGAGTGGAACGTCAACATGAACATCTCCACGCTGAAGAACCAAATCACCATGCTGGACCCCGACAAGAAGACCACCACGGAATATACCATCGACGGCAAGGGCTACCAGGGCTACAGCAACGGCAGCTTCTTCATCGGCGAAGACCTGCCCATGTTCACCTGGCGCATGAAGGAATATGCCGGCGTGAATCCCGAGACGGGCGAATCGCTGTGGTATATGAATGTGACGGGCGAAGACGGCACAATAACCCGCGAGACGACTACCGAATGGAGTGATGCCACCTACTACATCACCGACAAGAGCACCCTGCCCAAGGTATACGGCGGTTTCGGCACCTCGCTGAAAGTCTATGGCGTGGATATGGCCATCAACTTCACCTACCAGATTGGCGGTTGGCAGTATGACGGCACCTATGCTTCCTTCATGGGCTCGCCCGCAGGCAACACCGGCAGCAACTACCACAAGGACTTGCTGAACGCCTGGACACCGGAGAACACGGGCAGCAACATCCCGCGCTTCCAGATGAACGACCAGTATAGCGCAGGCCAGTCCACCCGCTTCTTGACGAAAGCCAGCTACCTGAACATCCAGAATATCAACGTGGGCTACACGCTGCCCAGCAAGTGGACCAAGAAGCTGGCCATCGAATCGCTGCGCCTCTACATGTCTGCTGAGAACGTGTTCTACTGGTCCAAGCGCAAGGGCTTCGACCCGCGCCAGTCCTTCAGTGCAAGCACGAACGCCACCTACTACTCGCCGATGCGTACCATCTCCGGCGGTGTGACATTTACATTCTAACCCCCTTAGTTAAAACGAACATATATGAAGAAGAACAATATACTCAAACTGTTTGCAGCCGCCGCCGTATCGGCACCGATGCTGACCGGCTGTATCGAAGAGACATTCCCCGAAGGCGGATCGGCCACTTCCGAGCAAATCGGAGCCTCCGCATCGGCCTTGGCAGCCAGCGTCAACGGCATACCCTCGCAGATGGTGCAGGGCTACATGGTGTATGGCAAGCAGACGCATGAAACCGACCTGGCCTATCCCGGCCTGATGCTGGACCAGAGCAACATGCTGGGCGACCTCGTCCCCACGGAATACGGCTACAACTGGTGGTGGACCTACGCTGCCTGCATGCAGATGGGTCCCAGCACCTACAACAGCTACCTGCCTTGGTTCACGTGCTACCAGTTCATCAAGTCGGCCAACGACGTGATTGCTTCTGTGGACATCACCGACGAGAGCCTGAGCGACGAAATGAAGGGCTATGCCGGCATCGCCTACGCCAACCGCGCCTTCGATTACTACATGCTGATGGTACTGTTCGAGCCGATGGACAACATCTACACGGACTGCAGCAAGGTGATGGGACTGACGGTGCCCATCGTGACAGAGGCCACGACGAACGACATGGCCAAGAACAACCCCCGCGTAACCCGCGAGGAACTGGTAGAGTTCATCCTCTCCGACCTGGACAAGGCCGAAAGCTGCTTCGCCAACTTCACCCCGTCGTCCAAGACCTTCCCCAGCCTGCCCGTGGTGTATGGCCTGAAGGCTAAGGTCTACCTGTGGAACGAGCAATACGCCGAGGCTGCCGACTATGCCCGCCGTGCCATCGACGCTTGCGGTGGCCAGCCCATGACGGAAGCCGAATGGCTCGACCCGACTACGGGCTTCAACACGGCCACTTCCGGCTGGATGTGGTACCTGCATCCGTCACCCGACAACCTGGGCAACCTGGCCAACTATACGGGACACATCTCCGCCGAATCCAGTTGGGGCTATGCCGACTTGTACGAGCCGATGATTCTCAGCTCACTCTACGACGAGATTGCCTACACGGACTTCCGCAAGCAGGCTTTCCTGGATCCGGACCGCACGCTCTTCAACTACCAGTCCGTGCGCGGCCAATCATGGCTGGACGGCAAGCCGGACTACCTGTCCATCAAGTTCCGCTGCGGCAGTGGCAACTATTCTGACTTCTCCACGGGCGCATCGGTGGACATCCCCATCATGCGTGTGGAAGAGATGTACTTCATCGAGGCTGAAGCCATCGGCGCCAGCCAAGGCGTAGCAGCCGGCGTGGCCAAGCTGAACTCCTTCATGCAAGGCTATCGCCAGCCGGACTACAACTTCCAGACAAGCGACCTGCGCACCTTCCAGTTGGAGGTATTGAAGCAGATGCGCATCGAATTCTGGGGCGAGGGCAACGCCTTCCCCACGGCCAAGCGCCTGAAACCGGATGTTATCCAGAACTACGAGGGCACCAATGTACCCATCGACCAGTACAAGATCAACACCAAGGGCGGCAAGCCCAACTGGACGCTGGTCATCCCGCAGTTTGAGGTAGATGCCAACGTGGCCCTGCAAGACAACAACAATCCTGACCCGTCGTCCGCCATCCCCGTGCGTCCGACGCCGATAGGTGAATTTGCCCCGGGCAACTAATCTGGAGACAGCTGACAACTGAATCATTCAACCTCCGGCCGGTCACCACACCGGCCGGAATTAAACCCCAAAAACAGAATATGAAAGCATTAAACAAATATTTTCTTATGATGCTGGCAGGCGGCCTGATGACATTCAGCGCCTGTTCAGACGATGAATGGGCGGCAGGACCTGCTGTAGAAGGCGAAGGCGTCTACTTCTCCGCCTCCCAAAGCACCGAGATTACCGTAGATGACCCCGATGGCACCATCACGCTGGATGTGTACCGCACCAACGTAGGCGGCGACTCACAAGCCGAACTGACCGTCACGCTGGGCGAAGGCGCACAAGGCTTGTTCGACGTGCCCACAACGGTAAACTTTGCCAACGGCGAGAACAAGACCACACTGACCGTTTCGTACCAAAACCTGGAACGCGACGTGCCCTATTCCGTGACTTTGGCTTTCACCGACGGTACGCCCTACGCTCCCTCTTCACAGACTTTCACCATCACCTGCCCGCTGGTATGGAACACGGTTTCTGAACAAGCCGTACTGATAGATAACATGTTCTCGCCCTTTGGTGCAGCCAACATTCAAATCAGCGAAATCGTAGTGGAGAAGCACCCTGACCAGAACATCTATCGCTTCAAGAGCCCGTACGACAACAGCTACTTTGAATACGTATTTGGCGCAACTGTATATGAAGACGACTTCGAAGCACCTTACATCGTCCTCGATGGTGAATCCTATCCCGAATACGGCTACTTCATTGCAGGCACGGCATTGGGCTTCCGTATGGTGAACGGTGAAGGCCCGACTGCAGATGCCGAGTGGAACACCTTCGGTTCGGTAGCTGGAAACACCTCTACACCGGTGGGCGATCCGTCCGCACCTATCGCCACTTTCAACGAAGCCGGTCAATACTTTGACTTCGGTAGCGTTTACCACAACATCGATGGTGTAGGAGCTTATCCCGTAAGCGGATTCTACCTCTTCTTGGATCCTTCACTCATGTAACAAGCACCACAACGCCTATTTATATTAAAAAGGAGGTATGCCACCCGAGCATATCTCCTTTTTTTATGAGGTATATCCGCGCCCGTGCTTAGCTGCTCGCCTAAGCACGGGCGCAAGCATGGGTAAGCACGGACGGGGATATAAGCGCACAACCGCTACAAAATCGCCTCATACAAGTAGATGTTGATAATTAGTATATATCTTTGTACCTTTGTCCCCGCTTAAAACGAGACAGAATGATAGTATGCATTGCCGAGAAGCCTTCCGTGGCACGCGACATAGCCGACGTGCTGGGGGCGAGGGAGAAGAAAGACGGATATATCGAGGGGAACGGATACCAAGTGACGTGGACCTTCGGGCACCTCTGTACGCTGAAGGAGCCTCACGAGTACACGCCCGACTGGAAACAGTGGCGGCTGGAGTATCTGCCGATGATTCCCCCGCGCTTTGGCATCAAGCTGATAGACAATCCCACGTATGAGCGCCAATTCCACACCATAGAACGGCTGATGCAGGCCGCGGACATGATCATCAACTGCGGCGATGCCGGCCAGGAGGGTGAGCTCATCCAGCGATGGGTGATGCAGAAGGCCGGGGCGCATTGCCCGGTGAAGCGCCTGTGGATATCCTCGCTGACGGAGGAAGCCATCCGCGAGGGATTTGCCCAGCTGCGCGATGCCGCCGATTTCCAGCCGCTGTACGAAGCTGGCTTAAGCCGGGCCATCGGCGACTGGCTGCTGGGGATGAACGCCACACGCCTCTACACGATGAAGTACGGGCAGAACCGCCAGGTGCTCTCCATCGGACGGGTGCAGACGCCCACGCTGGCCTTGATTGTCAACCGCCAACTGGAGATCCAGCACTTCGTGCCCAAGCAATACTGGGTGCTGAACACAGTCTACCGGGAAACCTCCTTCTCGGCACTTGTCCGTAAAAGCGAAGAAGAACTGTTGCTGGAAGCCGAAAAACAGAAGGACAATCCGGCTGCCAAAAAGCCCAAGAAGGAAGATGAGAACCGGGGTATCGACCCCATCACAGACCGGGCACGCGGCGAGGAACTGCTGGCCCGCATCAAGGACTTGCCGTTCACCGTGACCTCCGTGACGCGCAAGGAAGGACGTGAGTCGCCCCCCCGGCTGTTCGACCTGACTTCCCTCCAGGTGGAGTGCAACAAGAAATTCGCTTACTCAGCCGACGAGACGCTGAAGCTTATCCAGTCCCTTTACGAAAAGAAAGTGGCAACATACCCTCGCGTGGACACCACCTTCCTGAGTGACGACATTTACCCCAAATGCCCCGGCATCTTGAAGGGGCTGCGCGGCTACGAGTCTTTCACGGCTGCTTTGGACGGACAGCCGTTGCCCAAGTCCAAGAAAGTCTTCGACAATGCCAAGGTGACGGACCACCACGCCATCATCCCCACCGGGCAAGCTCCTGTCAACCTGACGGACATGGAGCGCCGGGTATTCGACCTGATAGCCCGCCGTTTCATCGCGGTGTTTTATCCGGATTGCAAATTTGCCACGACTACGGTCATGGGCGAGACCGGAGGCATAGAGTTCAAGGCCACAGGACGCCAGATCCTGGAGCCAGGTTGGCGGGTAATCTTTGCCACGCCTGCCGCTCCAGCTTCCCAAGCTGAGGACAAGGACGAAAAGGACGGTGGCGATGCCGACCGGGTATTGCCTGCCTTCGTGAAGGGAGAGAGCGGTCCCCACATGCCCGAGTTGGTGGAGAAATGGACACAACCTCCCAAACCTTATACGGAAGCCACCCTGCTACGCGCCATGGAGACGGCAGGCAAGCTGGTGGACAACGACGAACTGCGCGACGCACTGAAGGAGAACGGCATCGGCCGCCCTTCCACCCGCGCCGCCATCATCGAAACCCTGTTCAAACGCAATTATATCCGCAAGGAGCGCAAGACTTTGATAGCTACTCCCACTGGGGTCGAACTGATCCAGACCATCCACGAAGAATTGCTGAAGTCGGCCGAACTGACCGGCATCTGGGAGAAGAAGTTGCGCGAGATAGAAAAGCGCACGTACAACGCCGTCCAGTTTCTGGAAGAGCTGAAGCAGATGGTGCGCCAGATTGTCGCCAATGTCTTGGCCGACACCAGCAACCGCCGCATCACGGTTGAAGCCCCCGCACCCGCAAAGCCGGCCAAAGCTTCTGCCTCAAAGGAAAAGGCCGACAAGCCCAAGAAAGAACCTCGCAAGCGCGCACCCAAGAAGGCAGCTCCTGCCGAGGATTCCTTGGTGGGACAACCCTGTCCCGTATGCGGCAAGGGCACCATTATCAAAGGAAAAACGGCTTACGGGTGCTCCGAGTGGAAAAATGGATGCACGTACCGCAAGCCGTTTGGCAATGGATGATTGGCAATTAATAATTGTCCATTGAAAAGTTCCTATAGAACTCCACCACCGCCTCCATTCCTTTGCGCAAGATGTCCAGCGGCATGTTCTCATTAGGCGAGTGGATGGCGTTGCTCTCCAAGCCGAAGCCCATCAGCACGGTCTTGATGCCCAGCACCTGCTCGAAGGTGGAGATGATGGGGATGCTTCCGCCACGGCGCACGGCCAAAGGCTTCTTGCCGAAAGCTTTCTCGAAGCCCTTTTCTGCGGCCCGGTAGGCGGGCAGGGAGATGGGGCAGACGTAACCTTGTCCGCCGTGCAGGGGCGTCACCTTCACTTGCACCGTGTCCGGGGCGATGGCCTGCACGTGCTCTGCCAGCAGGCGGGAGATTTTCTCGTGGTCCTGGTGCGGCACCAGTCGGCAGGACACTTTGGCGTATGCCTTGGAGGGCAGCACCGTCTTGGCACCTTCACCCGTGTAACCGCCCCAGATGCCACAGACGTCGAACGACGGCCGACAACTGTTACGCTCCAGGGTGCTGTAACCTTTCTCGCCCGCCAGGGCTTTCACGCCGATGGCCTGCTTATACTTCTCTTCATCAAAGGGGATGCGGGCTATCATGTCGCGTTCTTCCTGCGGCACCTCCTCCACATCGTCATAAAATCCGGGCACGGTGATGCGTCCGTCCTCGTCCGTCAGCTGGGCAATCAGCTTGCAGAGGACATTGACAGGATTGGCCACTGCGCCGCCGAAGTGTCCCGAATGCAAGTCGCGATTGGGACCTGTCACTTCGATTTCCCAATAAGCCAAGCCACGCAGGCCGGTGGTCAGCGATGGCAGGTCGGCACCCAACATGCTGGTGTCCGACACGAGGATAACGTCCGCCCGCAACAGGTCCTTGTGTTCCCGACAGAAGGCTTCCAGACTGGGCGAGCCAATCTCTTCCTCCCCCTCGAAGATGAACTTCACATTCACGTGCAGTTCCCCGCTCTTCACCAGATATTCGAAAGCTTTGGCCTGGATGAACGACTGGCCCTTGTCGTCGTCGGCTCCACGGGCCCAGATGCGTCCGTCGCGCACTTCGGGTTCAAAGGGGGCACTCTTCCACAGCTCCAGCGGCTCGGCGGGCATCACGTCGTAGTGGGCGTACACCAGCACGGTCTTGGCGTTGGGGTCGATGGTCTTTTGGGCAAAGACCACAGGGTTGCCTGCCGAAGGCATCACGTGGGCTTCGTCGGCTCCCGCCTCCAGCAGGAGTTGACGCCAGCGTTGGGCACAGGCCAGCATGTCGTCCTTATGCTCGGGTTGGGCACTGATGCTGGGGATGCGGATGAGGCTGAACAGTTCGTCCAGCATCCGCGGCTCGTTGTCTTGAATGTATGATTTAATGGACATAGTTATAAATGTTTTCGTTGGCGCGAATTACGCGAATTACGCGGATTACACAGATTATAAATACACTTCTCTGCAAAATCCGCGTAATCCGCGCCAAATATATTATTCACAGCTGCGTCATTCGGTCTATCAGATAGAAGTCCAGTATCGTCAATGCCGCCATAGCCTCCACGATGGGCACGGCACGCGGCAGGACGCACGGGTCGTGGCGTCCACGGGCTTTGAGCGTAGTGTCCAGCCCGTCGATGTTGACGGTGTGCTGCTCCATCAGCACGGTGGCCACGGGCTTGAAGGCTACGCGGAAATAGATGTCCTCGCCGTTGCTGATGCCGCCCTGGATACCGCCGGAGTGGTTGGTGCGCGTCTCGATGCGCCCGCTGTTGTTGTAGAACACGTCGTTTTGCTCCGAGCCTTTCATCTTCAGGCCCTTGAAGCCCTCGCCATATTCGAAGGCTTTGGCCGCATTGATGCTCAGCATGCCCGCGGCCAGGGCCGACTGGAGCTTGCCGAACACGGGTTGGCCCAAACCGATGGGGCAGCCCTGGATGACGCAGGTCACCACACCGCCTATCGTGTCGCCTTCTTCCTTTATCTTATATATATACTCTTCCATCTCCTTGGCCTTCTCCGGATCCGGACAGCGCACGGGATTGCTCTCGATGAGGTCCAGGTCGTAGGCCGTATAGTTATCTTCCAGCTTGATGGCCCCCACCTGCGAGGTATATGCCCGGATGCTGATGCCCAGCTGGCGCAAGGCGATCTTGGCCAAGGCGCCGCCGACGACGCGCGAGATGGTTTCGCGGGCCGACGAGCGTCCGCCGCCCCGGTAGTCGCGGATGCCGTATTTCAGCTTGTAAGTATAGTCGGCGTGCGAGGGGCGATATGTGCTCTGCATTTCGCTATAGTCGCTGGAGTGCTGGTTCTTGTTCCACACCAGGAAACCGATGGGGCTGCCTGTGGATTTGCCCTCGAAAATACCCGAAAGGAACTCCACCCGGTCGTCTTCCGAGCGCGAGGTGGTGATGCGCGACTGGCCTGGGCGACGGCGGTTCAGTTCGGCCTGTACAAAATCCATGTCGATGGTGACACCGGAGGGAAATCCGTCTATTACGCCTCCAATGGCCTTGCCGTGCGATTCCCCAAAGGTGGTAAGGCGGAGGATGTTTCCAAATGAGTTGAACATACTTCAAATGCTTTAACGGTTAATAATCAGGTTGATGCGGCTCCCTATCCTTGCGAAGCGACTTTAGTTTCTACCAAAGTTAAGCATTTCTTTTGGAATAATGCACAGATTTCCCCGTTTTTTTCGCTTCTGCCCTTGTTTTTTGTTCCTTTTGTTTCGCGGTGTTCCTGCCTTTGCTTCGCGGTGTCGCCGCCTTTGCTTGGGCGAGGCTGCGCCCGTGCTCGGGCGGGCTTGCGCCTATGGCTTGGAAACGAGGCGGATACGTCCTTTGCCTTTTCCGCCTCCGGCCTCATCCCTTGCAAGCAAGGTGCCCGTCCGGAAAATCTTAAAAAAAGAACATCTATTTTGTGCAAAAGTCTTGCTCACTTGCTATAAAAAGCGTTATTTTGCACCCCGAAAATTAAAAAAGGAAAATCCTAAGGCCCGTTGACGGGTCATTTATTAACTAAACAAATGCTTTGAAAAGTATGAAGAAAAACTGGTTTTACTTAGTTGCGCTGATTTGTTCGGTGGCGCTGTTTACGGCTTGTAGCGACGATGACGAGCCGGCGAATTTGTCCGTAGACACAGTGAACGGAACTTATCCCTCTACAGATGGAACGAATGTGCTGCAACTGACCTACGGGGATGCTGTGATGAGCGGTAAAAGCGTGACTTTCAACTCTGCCGACGGACAGACGGCTACGATTACGCTGACGGGTGCTGATAATGCATTGCTGAGCGGACTGACGGGCATGTCGGTCAAGAATCCCGGTGTAGTTCCCGGCGAGTCATCCACGACATTGAATGTGACATTGGTGCCCGCAGGCACGACAGGCTATACATTCAGCGGTACCGATGAGTCCAACGGACGCACGCTGACCTACACGGGTGCCATCGAGGCCGGCCAGCTGACGCTGGATGTGGACGCGACGTTCACAAACGACTTGATTGGCACGTGGAATCTGGTGTCCACTCCTTCTTCGGATGATCCTTCGGCTACGACTTATCCCATTCATGCCGCATGGGAAAGCAGCAAGGGCGTAGAAATCTTCCCCGGCTTTGAAATGCCCATGGAAACCATCCTTTCTTTGGCCCTCCGCTTGCCGGTGATCGGCGAAGGCGACAATGCACAGTCTGTATGCCAGATGCTGAACACTGTGCTGCAGAGCGTGACGTTCGGCGCTGACGGCAACGTGGTTGCTTCTTATTCAGACGCTGCCAATGCAGCATCTCCGGTTTGGCAGAACTCTCCCGCCGGTTTGGTGCAGTATTGCGTGAAGAACGGTCAGATTTATGCCTACTTGGACATTGATTCCCTCATGGGCGCCATGACGACTTCAACGAAAGCTACTACGGACGACCTGCTGGTTCAACTGCTGCCGATACTTTTGAATCACGTCGGCGAGATTGCCCCGATGCTGAGCGAAGGAATTCCTTTGGCCTATACAACGGATGAAGCGACGGGCGCATTGACGGTCTATATCGACCAGAATGGTTTGGGCGGTGTCTTGCTCGGCATCCTGAATGAGGTGGTCAACAACGCTGACCTGATGACACTCATCAGCGAGCTGGCTTCTTCCAGCATGGGTCCGGACAATTCCATGGCCAGCATGTTGCCTGCCATCTTGGAGCAGTTGCCCGAAATCGTGGCCGGCACTACCAGCTTGGAGCTGGGCTTGAACTTCAATCCCGCTACGGCAGAATAAAGACATTTATACTATAATGTTAGATGCGCCTTGTACTCTTCGCGGAGTGCAAGGCGTTTTTCGTAAATAAAATTCCTCCTAACCGCTTGCAACTTATGAAATAATGCTTATTTTTGCAAAACACTCCGCTCGATATGGGACAAAGCGGGTGAAAGTATCAAAAGCGTACAACTATGGAAGAGCATTTAAGTCTGAAAGAAAAAGAACAGGCCGAAGAAGTCATGATACAGCAGGCATTTCAAGAGTTGCTGAACGACTATCTGGCCACCAAGCACCGCAAGCGCGTGGAGATCATCACCAAGGCGTTCAACTTTGCCAACCATGCCCACAAGGGCATCAAGCGGCGTTCGGGCGAGCCATACATCATGCACCCCATCGCCGTGGCCAAGATTGTGTGCAACGAAATCGGACTAGGCTCCACTTCCATCTGCGCCGCCCTGCTGCACGACGTGGTGGAAGATACGGACTATACCGTGGAAGACATCGAGAACATCTTCGGACACAAAATTGCCCAGATTGTGGACGGGCTGACCAAGATATCCGGCGGCATCTTCGGCGACCGTGCCTCCGCGCAGGCCGAGAACTTCAAGAAGCTGCTGCTGACCATGAGCGACGACATCCGCGTCATCCTCATCAAGATTGCCGACCGCCTGCACAACATGCGCACCCTGGGCTCCATGCTCCCCAACAAGCAATACAAAATTGCGGGCGAAACCCTCTACATCTATGCCCCCCTGGCCAACCGCCTGGGCCTCTACCGCATCAAGACCGAGCTGGAGAACCTAAGCTTCAAGTACGAGCACCCTGAGGAGTATGCCGAAATCGAAAAGAAACTGGCCGCCACTGCCGCCGAGCGCGACAAGGTCTTCCAGGAATTCACCGCGCCCATCCGCGCCCAGCTGGACAAGATGGGCCTGCAATACCACATCCTTGCCCGCGTCAAATCCATCTACTCCATCTGGAACAAGATGCAGACCAAGCACGTCCCCTTTGAAGAAATCTACGACATCCTGGCTGTGCGCATCATCTTCAAGCCCAAGAACATGGAGGAGGAGCTGAACGACTGCTTCGACATCTACGTGGCCATCTCCAAAATCTACAAGCCTCATCCCGACCGCCTGCGCGACTGGGTGAGCCATCCCAAAAGCAACGGCTACCAGGCCCTGCACGTCACCCTCATGGGCAACAACGGCCAGTGGATTGAGGTGCAGATCCGCAGCGAACGCATGGACGACGTGGCCGAGCAGGGATTTGCCGCCCACTGGAAGTACAAGGAAGGCGGAGGCAGCGAGGACGAAGGCGAATTGGAGCGTTGGCTGCGCACCATCAAGGAAATCCTGGACGACCCGCAGCCCGATGCCATCGACTTCCTGGATACCATCAAGCTGAACCTCTTTGCCTCGGAGATATTCGTATTCACACCCAAGGGCGAACTGAAGACCATGCCGCAGGACTCCACCGCCCTGGACTTCGCATTCTCCCTCCACACCGACATCGGCACGCACTGCATCGGTGCCAAGGTCAACCATAAGCTGGTGCCCCTGAGCCACCGCCTGAAGAGTGGCGACCAGGTAGAAATCCTCACCTCGAAAGCCCAGCGCATCCAACCGGAATGGGAGAACTTCGTCACCACCGCCCGCGCCAAGGCGAAAATCAACGAAATCCTCCGCCGGGAGGCCAAGATCAACCAGCAGAAGGGCGAGACGATCTTGCGGGATTTCCTGCAAAAGGAGGGGATTCCCTTCGATGCTTCCGCCATCGACCGCCTCACCAACCTGCACAACTTCCATACGCCCGACGAACTGATGGTAGCCATCGGCTGCGGCAAACTTGCCTTGGGCGACGCAGACCGCAACTTGTTCAAAGAGAAAGCCAAGAACTGGAAGAAACTGCTTTCCTTCTCCTTCGGCAAGGAAAACAAAGATGCCAAGGAAGAACCAAGATACGTGGAAAACAAATCCGAAAAGATAGATACCAAAAAAATCCTCAAGCTGACCGAGGAAGCCATCTCCAAAGAATACATCATGGCCGAGTGTTGCCATCCCATCCCCGGCGACGACGTGCTGGGCTACATCGACGAGCACAACCGCGTCATCATCCACAAACGCCAGTGCCCCGTGGCTGTCAAGCTGAAGAGCAGCTACGGCAACCGCATCATCGCCACGCAATGGGATACGCACAAGGACCTCTCCTTCCTGGTCACCATCTATGTGCGAGGCATTGACGATGTGGGCGTGCTGAACGAAGTGACGCAAGTCATTTCCCGCCAACTCAATGTGAATATCCGCAAGCTGGTCATCGACGCCAACGACGGCATCTTCGAAGGCCGCATTCAACTCTATGTGCACGATGTGGACGATGTCCGCATGATCTGCAACAACCTGAAGCAGTTGCAGCACATCAAGGAAGTGGCGCGCATAGAAGATTAATCCACAAACATCAAAATGGAAAATATGGATAAGAGACGGATCAGCATCTTGTCGTTGCTATTGGCATTGACAACTTTCTGTTTTGCACAACAGATCGAGACTTTTGA
The DNA here is from genome assembly GCA_018883785.1 of Candidatus Bacteroides intestinipullorum. Taxonomy (GTDB): domain Bacteria; phylum Bacteroidota; class Bacteroidia; order Bacteroidales; family Bacteroidaceae; genus Bacteroides; species Bacteroides intestinipullorum. The sequence continues at coordinate 16,779 of JAHLFO010000036.1, read as the reverse complement.
GGAATTGACAGACACAAAGCCACATGACGGCCAAGAAGTATGGGACAAGATTGGTGCTCCCGTCCAGTTGGGATGGGGCTGTGTGGATATCCGTTACAAGAAGTTGGACGTGCCCGATGTGCAGCCATCAAACCAACTGAAACTAAAGGCGTGGCGCGGAGAGAGAGTGCATGGGCAAGCCGTCTTGTGGACCAACCGCGATTTGAAAAAGGTGTCCGTGAAAGTCAGTGACCTGAAGAACGGCCCGGCCGTTATTCCGGCTTCGCAGGTGAATACCCACTTCGTGCGTTATGTGATGACGGACGAGCTGAACCCCGGTGGCGGAGGGTGCGGTCATCGCCCGGACAAGACCGAATGGGACTCGTCGCTCGTGGCTGACATGCTGGACATCACCGAAGAGATGGATATCCGTGCCCAGAGCACCCGGCCGATTTGGGTGAAAATCAATGTGCCGTCGGACGCCCGTCCCGGCAAGTATCGGGGCACGCTGACGGTGTCTGCTGCCAACTGCAAGGCCATGTCATTGCCATTGGAAGTGCAGGTGGTGAACCGCACCTTGCCGGCTCCGAAGGACTGGGCTTTCAACTTGGACCTGTGGCAGAATCCGTATGCCGTGGCCCGTTATTACAATGTTCCTTTGTGGAGCCAGGAACACTTCGACCTGATGCGTCCGATTATGAAGATGCTGGCCGATGTGGGGCAAGACGCCATCACTGCCAGCATTATGCACAAGCCATGGAACGGACAGACCGAGGACCATTATGACAGTATGGTGGGCCGTATCAAGAAGCTGGACGGTACGTGGAGTTTTGATTATACCGTGTTCGACAAGTGGGTGACCTTCATGCGCGAAGACGTGGGCATCGACGGCATCATCAGCTGCTACACGATGATTCCTTGGGCCATGCGTTTCGACTACTACGACCAGGCCACCAACCGCATCCAGTTTGTCGAGGCCCAGCCGGACGAACCGGCTTACGCTGAATACTGGTTGCCCTTCCTGAAAGACTTTTCGCGCCACCTGCGTGAGAAAGGCTGGTTCGAGCAGACGGCCATCTCGATGGACGAGCGCCCAATGGAGGCTATGCAGGGAGCTATCAAAATCATCCGTGAAGCCGACCCGGAGTTCAAGATTACGTTGGCCGGCAATTATCATGCCGAAATCGTGGACGACTTGTATTATCTCGCCATCCCATACGGCCATCAGTTCCCGGCCGATGTGAAAGCTAAGCGTGAGAAGAACGGGCAGTTGAGTTGTGTCTACACTTGTTGCACGGAGACGTTCCCCAACATTTTTACCTTCTCGGATCCTGCCGAGGCTGCCTGGACGCCCATACATGCCGTAGCCGGTGGCTATGACGGCTTTCTGCGTTGGTCCATCAATTCCTGGACAGCCGATCCGCTGCGCGACTCCCGTTTCCGTTCCTGGGCTGCCGGCGATACGTACAGCATCTATCCCGGTCCGCGCAGCAGCATCCGGTTTGAACGGTTGATGGAGGGCCTGCAGGATTGCGAGAAAATCCACGTCCTGCGTACGGAACTGGCCGCCAAGGGTGCCCAAAGTAAGCTGGACAAGCTCGACAAGGTATTGGCTAAATTCACACCGGAAGGCATGAAAGACGGCAAGCAGACAACTGCCGAGATGGTGCAGGAACTGAATGCCCTGCTAAATTCATTGTAAGGGACGAACTTTAAGGTTTAAGATTTAAGCGGGGGCGCGTCGGGGAGGTTATTCCGGCGCGCCTCCTTCTTGTTCCTGTGAGGCCTCGAGGTTTTGCCGCAATGCTTCCGCCTCGTTGTAGGTGAATGCATTGAGCGCGTCGCGCATGGCCACCAGTTCTTCGCGGATGGTTTTCAGTCGTTCCACCGCTTCAAAGTTGCGCAGGGTGGCTTCGCGGTTATCCTTCAGGCGTTGACGGGCACCTTGCAGGGTCATACCCCGTTCCTTCACCAAGTGATAAATCAGCTTCAGGGCTTCAATGTCCTCGGCATTGTATTGGCGCACGCCGCGGCCTGCCCGCTTGGGCTTGAGCTGCTGCGGGAATTCGTCTTCCCAATAGCGCAGCAGCGATTCGTTGACGCCCAGCATCTGCGCCACTTCGCTGATGGAGTAGTATAATTTCAGATTTTTGTCTTTGTTCAGCATATCCTTTGTTTATAGTGTCTAGTGTAGGAGCCTCGGCGTAGACGACATGCGAGCCTCGGCGCACACGGCATGCGAGCCTCGGCGCATACGATGTGCGAGCCTCGGCGCATACAATGTGAGAGCCTCGGCATGGTCAGTCCATCATCTTGCCGTGGTTGGCGGCCAGTTGTATCATGCGGTCGTAGTCCTCGGCGCTCAGGTCCATGAAGTAATAATTGACAGGATTCACCACTTGCCCCCGGACGTGTACCTCGTAGTGCAGGTGCGGCCCGGTGCTCTTGCCCGTGTTGCCCACACCGCCGATAACCTCGCCACGCACCACCTTCTTTCCCGGCCGGGTGCGGAACTCCTGCAAGTGTGCGTACCAGGTCTGGTAGCCGAAGCCGTGGTCGATGATGATGGTGTTGCCGTAGCCGGTTTCCCACCCCATCTTTACCACCGTACCGTCTCCCGTGGCATAAACATCCGTGCCCGGTGCGGCAGAGAAGTCCATGCCCGAGTGGAAGCGCGTGGTGCCGTAGATGGGGTCTATGCGTGTGCCGTAGCCTGAAGCTGTCTGCTTCAGGTCCTTGTTGGAGATGGGCTGTATGGCAGGGATGCAGCGCAGCATCTCGTCGTGCTGGCGACACATCTCCAACACATCGTCGAACGAGCGCGACTGGATATAGAGCTGCTTGGTCAGCATGTCCAGCTTCTGCGTGGTGCTCACCACGAGTTCGGCGTCTGCCATGTCCATCAGATGCTCGTAGCGGTTGGTGCTGCCGTAGCCCGTCTGCCGGATGGCGGAGGGGATGGGGTCGGCCTGGAAAATGACGCGGTAGAGGTTGTCATCGCGTTGCTGGATGTCCTGCAAGACGCCCATCGCTTCGTCCATGCGGCGCGACAGCACGTTGTACTGGGCTTCGAGGCGGCTGTTCTCCTTGCGCAACTCCTTCTCCGAGGGGGAACCGAAGAGAATGAGGGGAGCGATAAAGCACGCCGCACCCAACCCCATGCCGATGAACAAGCGGCGCAAGTGGCTCATCAGCCGTTGGCGCACGGTGGGATAGATACGATCGTAGGTCTGTGTGCGAGGGTTGTAGATGTAGTAAACTTTGCGCATGATAGGGAATTATTTGGCTGTCGATGCGGCAAAAGTAATAAAAACAAGCTATCTTTGCGCAGTTTTTGAGAATATTAACCGCTAAATAAGAGTATGTTGACAGCAAATGAAATCAGAGACTCGTTCAAGAGTTTCTTCGAGAGCAAGGGACACCACATTGTCCCCTCCGCTCCCATGGTGATAAAGGATGACCCCACGCTGATGTTCACCAACGCGGGCATGAACCAGTTCAAAGACATCATTCTGGGCAATCATTCGGCGAAATGGAAGCGGGTGGCCGACTCGCAAAAGTGCCTGCGCGTCAGCGGAAAGCACAACGACTTGGAGGAAGTGGGACATGACACGTACCACCACACCATGTTCGAGATGCTGGGCAACTGGTCCTTCGGCGACTACTTCAAGAAAGAAGCTATATCCTGGGCTTGGGAGTATCTGGTAGACGTCCTGAAAATCAACCCGGCCAACCTCTATGCCACCGTATTCGAAGGCAGCCCCGAGGAAGGTCTGAGCCGCGACGACGAGGCCGCTTCCTACTGGGAACAGTTCCTCCCGAAAGACCATATCATAAACGGCAACAAGCACGATAACTTCTGGGAAATGGGTGATACGGGTCCCTGCGGTCCCTGCTCGGAAATCCACATCGACCTGCGCAGCGAGGAAGAGAAAGCCAAGGTGCCCGGGCGCGACATGGTGAACCATGACCATCCGCAGGTCATTGAGATCTGGAACCTCGTCTTCATGCAGTTCAACCGCAAGGCCGACGGCAGCCTGGAGGAACTTCCGGCCAAGGTCATCGACACCGGCATGGGTTTCGAGCGCCTCTGCATGACCCTGCAAGGCAAGACATCCAACTATGACACCGATGTCTTCCAGCCTCTCATCCAAGCCATCGCCGCCATGGCTGGCACGCCCTACGGTGCCGACCCACAGAAAGACGTGGCCATGCGCGTAGTGGCCGACCACATCCGCACCATCGCTTTCTCCATCACCGACGGACAATTGCCCGGCAATGCCAAGGCTGGCTACGTCATCCGCCGCATCCTTCGACGCGCCGTACGCTACGGCTACACATTCCTGGGCCAAAAGCAGGCTTTCATGTATCGTCTGCTGCCCGTGCTGATTGAGGACATGGGTGCAGCCTATCCCGAACTGAACGCACAGAAGGATCTCATCTCCAAGGTAATCAAGGAAGAGGAAGAAGCCTTCCTCCGCACCCTCGAAACGGGTATCCGCCTCTTGGACAAGACCATGGCCGATGCCAAGGCTGCCGGAAAGACCGAAATCAGCGGCAAGGACGCCTTCACGCTGTATGACACCTTCGGCTTCCCCCTCGACTTGACCGAGCTTATCCTTCGCGAAAACGGCATGACCGCAGACATTAATGCGTTCAACGTCGAGATGCAGCAGCAGAAACAGCGTGCCCGCAATGCCGCAGCCGTGGAGACGGGCGACTGGATTACGCTGAAGGAAGGCACCACCGAATTCGTGGGCTATGACTATACTGAATATGAGACCAGCATCCTGCGCTACCGCCAAGTGAAACAGAAGAACCAGACGCTCTACCAGATCGTATTGGACAAGACGCCTTTCTATGCCGAAAGCGGCGGTCAGGTGGGCGATACCGGCGTGCTGGTCAGCGAGTATGAGACCATCGAGGTCATCGACACCAAGAAGGAAAACAACCTCCCGATACACATCACCAAGAAGCTGCCCGAGCATCCCGAGGCTCCGATGATGGCTTGCGTGGATGTGGAGAAGCGTGCCGCTTGTGCCGCCAACCACTCTGCCACGCACTTGCTGGACGAGGCCTTGCGCCAGGTATTGGGCGACCACGTGCAGCAGAAAGGTTCGTTGGTGACACCGGACTCCCTGCGCTTCGACTTCTCGCACTTCCAGAAAGTGACGGACGAACAGTTGCGTGAGGTAGAACACCGCGTCAACGCCAAGATCCGCGCCAACGTACCTTTGCAGGAGTACCGCAACATCCCCATCGAAGAGGCCAAGGAGTTGGGTGCCATTGCCCTCTTTGGTGAGAAATATGGCGACCATGTACGTGTCATCCAGTTTGGTTCGTCCATCGAGTTCTGCGGCGGTACCCACGTAGCTGCCACGGGCTGCATCGGCATGGTGAAGATTATTTCCGAAAGCTCCGTGGCTGCCGGTGTGCGTCGTATCGAGGCTCTGACCGGAGCCAAGGTGGAGGAGATGCTGGACGGCATACAGGATACCATTCAGGGACTGAAGGCACTCTTCAATAACGCTCCCGACCTGACTGCGGCCATCCGCCGATACATTGACGAGAACGCCGGTCTGAAGAAGCAAATCGAGGACTTCATGAAGGAGAAAGAAGTCCAACTGAAAGAGAAACTTCTGCAAGGCATGAAGGAAGTGCATGGTGTGAAGGTCATTTCCTTCTGTGCACCCATTCCGCCGGAAACGGCCAAGAACATCGCTTTCCAACTGCGGGGCGAACTGGGCGACAACTTCTGCTTCGTGGCCGGGACCGTGTTCGAAGGCAAACCCATGCTGACGGTAATGCTGGGTGAGAAGCTCGTGGCCGATGGACAGAAGGCAGGTGCACTGGTCAAGGAAGCCGCCAAACTCATCCTCGGCGGTGGCGGCGGACAACCTCATTTCGCCACAGCTGGCGGCAAGAATCCCGATGGGTTGAAAGCTGCTGTAGACAAAGTGCTGGAACTGGCCGGACTGCTCTGATTGCGAACGGCTGAGCCATCTGAGAAATAGTAAGGCGCGGATTACGCGGATTGCACGGATAAATTCATGAACAGAACATCCGTAAAATCCGTGTAATCCGCGCCTATTATATTATATAAGGTGTTTCTTACCGATTCACCTGCTTCATGCGTTCGATCAACTCGTCGCCAAGGGCAGTCTTCACCTTGATGTGTTCCAGCACAGCCGTCACGAACGGGTTGCTCTCGAAGTCGCCGCGCACTTGCTCGAAGTCCTGCTCCTTCTCCAGCCGCGAACCGTCGGCACCGAAGCCCGTCATAGAAGCCAGCGAGAACTCCTTGCGTGCGTCCTCATACAGCATCTTATCCAGACCGACTACGGCTTCTTTCCATTTCTCGACGATGCGGATGATGTCCGCAGCGGTCATGTCCTCAGGGCGGATGCCGTAGAACTCTTCCAGCTTCTCGTAAGCCCAGGTCCATTCGTAGGTATAATAGTTGCGGTGCATCTCGCCGAAGGTGTCGTTGATGTCCTGCAAGCGGTTAATGTCGCCCTGCTCGATGGCATCCAGTAGGCGGTCGATTTCGCTCTTCGGGGCAATCAGTCCGGAGATATCCACCCACTCGCCACTGCCGATGGGTGTGTCCGGACGCAAACGTGCGCGTATCTCCTCGTCCGTACGGAAGTGCGTTTCCTCCAGTCGCTTGATGACGGAGTTGCCCAGGAACTTGTGGATGGCAGTTTCGTAGAAGCCTATGCCCTTCACCAAGGCCGAATTGCGGATTTTGGCACTATGGTACGAGTAGATGTCAGACAGCTCGCCCGAAGCATGGCGCAGAGCCAACAGGATTTCCCGCCCCTTGAACATCTTCTGCACCGTATAGGGGCTCAGCAGGTTATAGTTGATGTAGTCCAGCTTGTGCGGGTCGGTACGGCCATCGCGCTTGGGCCACTTTTGTGCGTCACGGATGGTGCCCACACTGCGCAGGTTGACTCCCGGTGCCAGATAGGTGGTATTCTGCTGCTCGATGAGGTAGGAAAAAGGCAGGTTCGAGGTGTCCGCGTGGTTGACGTGGCGTCCCATCACCAGCGAGAAGGCGCCCACCTTGGCCGGCCAGAGGATATAGGAGTCCGACGAGGTCTTTGCCCCACGCTCCAGCGTTCCTTGGTGGATGGGGCCCAGCTTGTACATGTGGTTGCTCTGGTTGGAGCCCGAACCGGCGTTCATGAAGGAGAACATGCCCGCGATGAGCAGCGTGCTCTTATGGTGCGTCACCGTGAACGGCCCTGCGAAGATGGCGCAAGCCTCGCCGTTCTCACCCTGGCAGTTGCTGAAGAACAACGAGTCCGAAGCCGAGTAGTTGTGCCCCAGCTTGCAGGCTTGACCCACAAAGCAGCGGGTCAGCATCGTCCCGTCGTCCACGTGCGAGCCGCTGGAGATGATGAAGTCCTCGCACACCACACCCTGCCCGATGTGTATCGGGGCTGCCTCGTTGCTGTTGAGACTTCCGTTGTACAGACGTCCCGTGCCCGAGATGCGGCAATAATCGCCGATACGCACGTTCTTGATGCTTCCCGTGTTGAGGATGGTGACATGGCAACCGATGGTGCCGCGGTCTGAGGCGTGCTTGCGGGCATAGAAGTCGGTGATTTCCTTCAATCTTGCCGTCAGCACGGGGCGATGGCGGTAGAGGGCCATGATATAAGCGATGTGGGCGGACAGCTTGTTGTTGATGGCCACTTCGCGTCCGCCGGTCTCGTTGAGCACGGACACCTCGACGCCGTTGCCGAAGGCCGATGTACCGTCCACGAAGATGCGGTCCACGTTCTCGATGAAAGTATAGTCACCGATTTCGTAGTTGGCGATGTAGTTCTGGATGTTCTCAATACAGCAGTTGTTGCCCACAGATACATTGTGCAGGGTCACGTGGCGCAGGGCGGCGTGCTTTTTGATGCCGCCCGGCAGGGTGAATTCTCCTTCGAACACGCCCAAACGGACATCGCCCGAGAAGCGCGTGTGGTGCACATGGTCGGTGGCGAAGCCTTCGGCCACCTGCACTCTCTCCCAATCGTCGGCCAAGCAAGACTGGGCTTGCAGGCGGGCGATTTCATCGTTGGTCAGTTTGCGATAGTTCATAATTTAATGATGAATGAAGAATTTTGTTGAATGAAGAATGAAGGATTTCTTCATTCTTCATTGATTTCGTACGTCTGGTATAGGAAGTCATTATACGGATACTTCTGCACGTGCAGTTCCTTGACGCGGGCATAGACCACGCGCTTCAGTTCTTCCAGATTGGTGCGCTGCTTGGCAGAGATAAAGAGACAGTCGCCCGCCATCTTTGCCATCCACGTCTGCATCAGTTCTTCCAGCGTCCAGTTGGCCTTGGTGCGCGGCGTGAGGTCGTCTTCCGCCTTATGGACGTAGGTGTAGGCATCTATCTTGTTGAAGATAATCATCATCGGTTTTCCTGCCGCGCCGATGTCCGCCAGTGTCTTGTTCACCACCTCGATTTGTTCCTCGAAGTCCGGGTGGCTGATGTCCACCACGTGTAGCAGCAGGTCGGCTTCACGCACCTCGTCCAACGTAGACTTGAAAGAGTCCACCAAGTCGGTGGGCAACTTGCGGATGAAGCCCACGGTGTCGCTCAGTAGAAAGGGCAGGTTGTCGATAATGACCTTGCGCACCGTAGTGTCCAGCGTGGCAAAGAGTTTGTTTTCGGCGAAAACCTCACTCTTGGCCAACAGGTTCATCAGCGTAGATTTCCCCACATTGGTATATCCCACCAAGGCCACACGGATGAGTCGTCCGCGGTTCTTGCGCTGGGTGGACTTCTGTTTGTCTATCTCTGCCAAGCGTTGCTTCAACAGGGCCATGCGGTTCAGGATGATGCGTCGGTCCATCTCCAGCTGCGTCTCGCCCGGTCCACGCAGTCCCACGGAACCTTTTCCACCGCCTGCGCCCGAACCACCTCCCTGACGTTCCAGGTGGGTCCACAATCGTTGCAGGCGGGGCAACATATATTTATATTGCGCCAGCTCCACCTGCGTCTTGGCGTTGGCCGTCTGTGCCCGCATGGCGAAGATGTCCAGGATGAGCGACGTGCGGTCCAGTATCTTCACCTTCAGCGCGCCTTCGATGTTGCGTATCTGCTTGGCGGAAAGTTCGTCGTCAAAGATGACCATACCCACCTCGCGTTCCTGTTCTGCCTCGCTGTCGATATATGCCTTTATTTCGTCCAGCTTTCCCTTGCCCACGTAGGTCACTGAGTTGGGCTGGTCCAGTTTCTGCATGAAGCGTTTCACCACTTCCGCCCCGGCTGTCTCGGCCAAAAAGGCCAGTTCGTCCAGGTATTCTGCGGTCTTGCGCTCGTTCTGTGTCTGGGTGACGAGGCCCACAAGTACGGCGGTTTCCACCTTGGCCTCGGATATCACGAATTCTTTCATTGCCATAGTGTCTTCTCTTTGTTCATTAGAATAAAAACAGTCACCTCTTATTTCTCCACCTCCATTCCTGCCTTCTGCCAACCATTGAAGCCGCTATCCAGTTCGTAGACTTCATAGCCGGCCTGGCTGAGGATTTCGGCAGCTTTCTTGCTGCGGCGTCCACTGCGGCAATAGAGGGCTACAGGATGGTCTTTCTGCAAGAGGGAATCGGCCATTTGAGTAAAGAGGGGGTCGAGGACGTTGAGGTTCAGACTGCCGGGAATGCGGCCTTCGGTGTACTCGGCCACGGTACGCACGTCCAGACGCTGGACATCGGGATCGGCTATCACCTCGGCAAAATCTTCAACAGGAAGGCTCTTGAAGTCCGCGTCCTTCTGCTGGCAGGCGCAGAAGAAAGGGAACAACAGGCCAAACAGGACAACTAACTTTTTCATCAAGAAAGGAGGTTTTATAGGACATCAATCATTTTCGGGAACATACTCAAAGGTGTAGGTCTCCTCTTCGTCCTCGTAATTGTTGAGGCTGAAACGGAGGGAAACGGTACGGGCATCGTCTGCGGCATACTGGCGCAAGGGCACGGAGAGGTAGACCCGACGGGTGTAGTACTGGGGATCATCGCCTGCATCGTGATAGAGCGACAAGGCTACCTCACGACGGGCAGTCGCATCATCCCACGATACTTCGTCTTCCACGAAATGGAAGGCATGGCCTCCGTCGGCCGTCTTGATCTCCAGCACGAGGTTCAGATAGTCCAAACCCATCCAGATGCTCAGCACGGAAGCCGGGTCGGCCTTGACGCCATCCTCAAAGCGGTCTGCCGGAAGAGGCACGGGCGATATGGCAGTCTGCGCCGCATAGAGCAAAGCACTCATGCGGCCTTCCTCGTCCGTCTCACGGGTATAGTTGGCCACGATGCGCAGGGTGGTATCCGCCGCCTCGTTGGGGGCATAGACCGAGTTGAGCACGTCATATTGCGTGCCGTCATCCGCCAATACCGTCGTGAGGCGTCCGTCCGCACCACTGTAAGCCGTCAGGTACTCCAAGCGGGCATCGGGATAATGGTAGTCATCGTCCCCGCAAGCCGTGGCCAGCAACAGGAGTAACGGCAGGAGGAACACATAGCGCAAAGGATGGACAAAAGGTTTCATACTACAGGCTCAATTGGTTACGTAAAGGATTGGCATACATCAGCAGCAGCTTCTCGCGCAAGAAGGTTTCGTCCTTGCCGGGCAGGTCGATACGGTCCATCTGACGGGCAAGATAGTCCATGAAGCGTTGCTTCTCGTCCAGCGTATAGTGGGAGGCAAAGTGATGGTCCCCATCAAGCAGGTCGGCAGCCACGTAGTTGTTGGGATAGAGGCGGTAGTTGGCGAAGATGCCGCGGTCTACCAGTTTGGCGGCGCGGACAAAAAGCTCTTGCTTGGGCAGGGAGCGGTCCAAGGCTTCCAACTGCTCGTTGAGGCAAGGGGCGGTGCAGAAGTGCACGTGGCCTTTATAACCCAACAGGCCGGTCTGCATGTTCAGCAGGTCATCGGCAGTGGTTTTCTTGTAATCGGGATTGTCGCGTTTCTGCTGGAACTCCTTGGCTTTAAGGAAGTCGCACGGGTCGTATTCGTAGGAGATAGCCAAGGGGACGATATTCATCTCCTTCAGTCGGCTGATGATGTCGCCTTCGCCCGCCATGGCCATCATCTTGAGGATGCTCTCCTGCGTGCGGTCGTTGGAGTCCTTGGCACGGCCTTCGCGCTGGGCAATCCAGATGGACTGGTGCTTGTCGCGGATGGTGTGGTGCATGTAACGGGACATGCGGGCGGAGGATTCCAGCATCTGGCGCATGGTGAGGGCACGCTGCACGATGAAGGACTTGTTGATGCGCACCAGCTTTTTGATCCACGGATAGATGAGGAGGTTGTCGCCGATGGCAATCTCCACCGTGTCCTGTCCCTGCTCTACCAGCATAAGCGAAAGGAAGCCGGAGTCAAGCACGATATCGCGGTGGTTGGACACGTAGGTATAGGCTCCCCCCTTCTCCGGCTGGGCGGAATTGTCGAAGGTGACGCCTTGCGTGGCCTCGCGGATGATGCGCTTGAGAATGCGATAGCAAAGGTTCACTTGAAATTCTTGCTTGGTCTTGCAGGTACGCATCTGGGCGGCCAACAAATCAAAAGGCACATCGGGCATAGCAGCCTCGGCCACCTGACGGAAAGCTGGATCGGCAATCAATTCCTCGTAGATGGCGGGAAGCTCTTCGTCATAATAGGGGCGAATTTCGTCGAATTCCATAGGATAGTGATGAGTGTTAAGTGATTAGCATTTAGTGATGAGTGGTTAGTGATTAGTGTTGAGTGATTAGCGCTTAGTGGCAAGTGATGTCTACGCGATACTAATCACTAAACACTAATCACTCTCAATGATTTCTGTCATGACATCCTTGATGTCCAGCCCGGCGGCACGTACCTGCTGGGGAATGAAGCTGGTGGCGGTCATGCCGGGCGTAGTGTTCACCTCCAAGAGGTTGACCTTGGTTCCCTCGGTGATGATATAATCCACGCGGATGATGCCACGGGCACCCAAGATGTCATAAATGGCCGAGGTCAGCTGCTGCACGCGGTCGCGCAACTCATCGGGGATGCGGGCGGGGGTGATTTCGTCCGAATCGCCCTTGTACTTGGCATCGTAGTCGAAATACTCGTGGTGCGACACGACTTCGGTGATGGGGAATACCACGCTGCGCTGTGCAGTCTTGTAGCAACCGCAGGTGATCTCCGTGCCGTCCATGAAGGCTTCCACCATGACCTCGGGTGCTTCTTCAAACGCCTTGGCGATGGCGGGCTGAATCTGCCCCGGAGTCTTTACCTTGGTCACGCCGAAACTGGATCCGCCCAGGTTGGGCTTGACAAAACAAGGCAGGCCGATCTTCCGGATGACGTCCTCGTCCGTGATGCTTTGTCCGCGGCGCAAAAGGAGCGACTCGGCAATGCGCACACCAAAGCCTTTCAGGTATTGGTTGCATATAAATTTGTCGTAAGTCATGGACGAGGCCAGCACGCCGCATCCGGAGTAAGGCAGATGGAGCATGTCGAAGTAGCCTTGCAGGCGTCCGTCCTCGCCGGGCGTGCCGTGGATGATGATGTAGGCATAGTCGAACACGGTCTTTTGCCCATTCACCGTAAAGCTGAAGTCGTTGCGGTCAATGGGAGCCGTAGTGCCGTCCGGCAACTGGACATGCCAGTCCGTGCCGTGCAGCACGACGATATAGGGATCATACTTGTCCTTGTCCAGGAAAGAATAAATGCCTTGCGCACTGCGCAGGGAAACTTCATACTCGGAGGTATCGCCTCCAGCCACAATGGCGATGATTCGTTTCATTCGATTTCTCTGTTACTGATGTAGCTCCGCCATTTGTCTATCAGCGCGGTCATGTCGGGGGGGATGGGACAGGTGAAGTCCATCTCCTCGCCCGTGACGGGATGCTTGAAGCCCAGCGTCATGGCGTGCAGGGCCTGCCTGGGACAGATGTCAAAGCAATTGTTTACAAATTGTTTATATTTGGCGAAACGGGTGCCGCGCAGAATTTCGTGGCCTCCGTAGCGTTGGTCGTTGAAGAGGGTGTGTCCGATGTGCTTCATGTGGACACGGATCTGGTGGGTACGCCCGGTCTCGAGCACGCACTCCACGAGGGTGACGTAGCCCAGCCGCTCCAGCACGCGGTAGTGGGTGACGGCATGACGTCCCTCGCCTTCGGGCAGGACAGTCATCAGCATGCGGTCCCGCGGGTCGCGGCCGATGTTGGCAATGATGGTGCCCTCGTCCTGCTCCACAATGCCCCACACCAAGGCGCGGTAACGGCGACGAGTGGTTTTCAGCAGGAACTGGTTGCCCAGGGCGGTCTTGGCATCGGGGGTCTTGGCCACGACCAGGAGGCCGGAGGTGTCCTTGTCGATGCGATGGACGAGGCCCACGTGCGGGTCGTTGGCATCGTAACGGGGATTGTCCTTCAGGTGCCAGGCGATGGCATTGACCAGCGTACCGTGCCAGTTGCCATGGCCGGGATGCACCACGAGGCCGGCGGGTTTGTTGACCACCAGCACGTCGTCATCCTCATAGACGATGTCCAGGGGAATATCTTCGGGGGTGATGTCGTTCTCATAGGGTGGACGGTCCATCGAGAGGGTGATGACATCCAGCGGCTTCACCCGGTAGCTGCACTTCACGGGACGGCCGTTGGCCAGGACAAAACCGGCATCTGCCGCCTTCTGGATACGGTTGCGCGAGGCGTTCTGGATACGGTCGAAGAGGTACTTGTCCACACGTACCATCTCCTGTCCCTTGTCCACCACCACACGGAAGTGCTCGTAGAGTTGCGCCTCGTCGCCCGTGGCGGTAGGCTCCAGGTCGTCCAGCTCGTCGTCCGCCAGCCCGTCTTGCAGGTCGTCTGCCCAGGCTTCGTTTTTCATTCTTGGTTCTTCACTCTTCATTCTTCACTCTTCATTATCCCTGTCAGAACCACGATTCGTCAGCCGCACCGGTTTCTTCCACTTCTTGGTGCAGTCCGAGGCTGTCCACGCCCAAGGTATCCACTTGAATTTCTGTATGCGAACGACCGTCACCCACCACGATGGTGAGGTAAGCGCCTTGGGGCACCTTCTCTTGTTGCCCCAATACCCGTCCGCCCATCTTCACGCCATAGACCCAGTCCTTTTCGCCGGGCACGGTGTCATTGGGCATCAGCTTGAATCCAGCAGCCAGCAGACGGGCTTCGGCCTCGCGCAGGGAGCTGTTGTCCGCCACGTCGGGCAGGTCCATCAAGGGGACGTTTTGCGTGTTGACGGTCAGGTAGATGATACGGCCTTTCTTGACTTTCTGGTTCATGGGGGGATTATATTCCAGCACACATCCCGGAGGCAAAGTCTTGACGTAGGTGGAGTCTGCCACTTGTCCTTGCAGGTCTTGGGCTTCCAGGATGCTCAGGGCCTCGGCCACTGGCTTATGCTTCACGTCGGGCACCATCACCCCTTCACCGTGGCGGGTATAGGCATCCAGCCAACGCAGCGTGACGAACACCAAGATGATCAGCACCACGGGCATGGCCAGGATGTTCAGCCAGAAGAACCGGTTGGTGCGGAAGGAGAAGAATTCTTTTATCGTCATAATTCGATTTGCAATGCATTCGGTTTATATGGCGGCAAAGATAGCATAAAAAAACGATATTCAGTACAAGTCATCGAAATATGATTGAGGGTTAGCGGTGCGTCAGTGGCCCACAGACAGCAGCTCTTGCGCCCGTGCTCGCAGGCATACCCACCCGTGCTTACAGGCATACCTGTCCAAGGGCGAGGATATACCTGTCTGCGGAGGCATAAAATCAGCCGGGCAATACCACCGCGAACTCGCTGTAACTCATCCCGTCGCTCCGCACCTCTACCCTGCCGCCATGCGCCCGCACCACTTGCCATACAAAATTCAATCCCAAGCCGAAGCCGGAAGCCCCCGTGGCACGACTGCCCGATGCCACACGCTCGAACTTGCCGAAGATGCGTTGCTGCTCGCGTGGAGGGATGCCGATGCCGTTGTCCCGCACACGGATGGTCACACTTCCATCCGCCCCCGATTCCGCAGAAAGCCGGATGGACACCTCCTCGCGGGAGTATTTAATGGCATTGTCTATCAGGTTGGAGAGCACCTCGCGCAGGCAGAAGGCATCTGCCATAACCCGGAAGTCCGACGGGCAATCCACCTCAAAGGCTACGGGTTTCGGGGCTTTCAGACGGAATTTCCCGGACAGGTCGTCCAGCAAGGAACGGAGCACGACAGCGGTCTTGTGCAACTCCAGTTCGCCGCGCTCCATCTGCGTCAGCGTCACGACGCGGTTGGAGAGGGTCAGCAAGTGGTCGCACTCGTCGGCCATGGCGGCACAAATACGCACGGCCTTCTCCGAACCTTCGGGCAACTTGCCGCTCGTCATGATTTGCGCACCCATCAAAATAGATTGCAGAGGCGACTTCATATCGTGGATCATGGAGTAGGTGAAGTCCTCACGGAACTGCCCCAACTTGCGCAGACGACGCCCTACATACCATAAACCGACGAGGCCGGCCAGCGTAAAGAGCGAAATCAGCTGCAAAGAAACGAACAGATACCATACCGAACGGAAAATGTAAGACTCCGGAAAGGCCACAACCCCCTCCATCCAGCGCGTCCGGTCATTGGTAACGGAAACTGGACGAGTGACCAGATCCATTCCTAAAAGAATCATCCCCGATGCCTGCCCCTCAAGGCTATCGGAAGCCCCCTCGAAAAAACGGATATACCCGCCCGACAAACCTTCCGCCAGCAAACGGGCATTGAAAAGCGAATCCATCCGGAGACTGTCCAACGGAACATACGGGCAATGAGCATCCAGGAAAATCTCTTGGTTATTGTAGGCGCGGCGGACGCGGGCATTCTCGCCCATGTTCATGCCGCCCCGACGGACAAAGGCAGAAGAAAACCAGTCACTCCCCTTCCCAAGCCTGGCTAAAGAGTCCCATTGAGAAAAAAGGAAAGGTGCAGCCGACTTCATCCGCGGATGAGACGGAAGCGAATCTATCAAATGCTGATAACGCGTCGCGCTTTCTGCCACAAACGCCTCTTCGAAGCAGACCTGCACTTCATGCGCCAAAGACACACGCTGCTCCCGCCAGATGTAGTAACTCCAAAGAAAAGTAAGCAGCAAAGAACTGACAAAAGCCAACAACAGCCAATAAAGAGAAAAGCGCCGATGCCCCCGATGCGCCCGGTCATCTTTCTGCTTGGCATGCGTCAAAGTCGTTTCCGTGGCAGCCAGCATCTCTCCGGCCACTTCATGAGCCTGCCCCCAACTGGCGGCTTCCAGGTCAGCCTTCAACTGCCGGACAGGCCTTTCCATCTCCTTGGCCTGCCGATAGAACTCCAGCCGTTGCCCGTCGATCGCTGCCTGTTCCTGCTGCAACTTACGGGTGCGGATGACAAAAGGAATAATGACCGCCAAGGCCAGCCCCAACGTGGCCATATAGAACAGGAGCATCCGCCCCATATAGCCCTGGTAAAAAGGCAAACAGAGCTGCGCCTCCACGGCAATGCCCCTTGCTTCGTGCAAATAAGCTTTCTCGGAAACCGCATACAGGCCCGGCACATGCCTCTCAGGCCGGTCGGGCGACCGCTGTAAGGTTTCGCCCGTGTGCGCATCGAATTTACGGATAACAAGTTCCCCTTCCACACCGTCATAACGCAATTCGTTCTCCAGCTTCAGGCGCAAGGAGTCGAGCGAGATTTCCGGCTGTCCGTAAGCATCCTGCAAGATAGCGGAGGTCTGCTGCGAAGTATAGAAACTATAAAACTCTTCATCTTGCAGATAGGCAGGATCAGCCAA
>JAHLFO010000035.1 GCA_018883785.1 Candidatus Bacteroides intestinipullorum | reverse complement strand
ACAACTAACCATTAACCATTAACCATTAATTATCATGGACAAGAAATCGATTTGGAAGATGGTCATCCAGACCCTTATCTCTATCCTCTCGGCCATCGGCACCACGCTGGGCTTGGTGAGCTGCATGGGCTGACGAGAGAAGCCGGCCTGTATGCACCGATGCCCCCCCCGAGGGCACTGGATCACGCCTTGGAATATCACCGTTGGCTCGCAGGACGAAACGGCGGAATGGTATTCCGAGGCGTTTTGCTGTCTCCTCGTTTGTGTTTCCCCAAAAATCAGGCGCGAATTGCCATATTCACTTTGCAGATAGTGTTACGGATATATAAAAGAGCATTTTATTACGGAAAAAATCCGCGAAAAGGGCATTGCCATACGGAGAAAAATGCTACTTTTGCAGGCGGAAAACAAAAGGTAAAAAGAATATCATCAACCAATATACCAATTTAATAACTTAAAGAAAATGGCAAATTTAGATTTAAGCAAGTATGGTATCGTGGACGTGAAGGAGATCCTCCACAATCCGTCCTACGAAGTATTGTTCGAAGAAGAGACCAAGGCCGGCCTGGAAGGCTATGAGAAGGGCCAGGTCACGGAACTGGGCGCCGTAAACGTGATGACCGGTATCTACACGGGCCGTTCGCCTAAGGACAAATTCTTTGTATACAACGAAGCCAGCAAGGACACCGTATGGTGGACTTCTGATGAATATAAGAACGACAACAAGCCTTGCTCCGAAGCAGCTTGGGCTGACCTGAAGGCTAAGGCTGTTAAGCAGCTGAGCGGCAAGCGCCTGTTCGTGATGGACACCTTCTGCGGCGCCAACCCCGCTACCCGCCTGAAAGTGCGCTTCATCATGGAAGTGGCCTGGCAGGCTCACTTCGTGAAGAACATGTTCATCCGTCCGACGGAAGAGGAACTGGCCAACTACGGCGAACCCGATTTCGTATCGTTCAACGCTGCCAAGGCAAAAGTTGACAACTACAAGGAACTGGGTCTGAACTCCGAGACGGCTACCGTCTTCAACCTGAAGACCAACGAGCAGGTGATCCTGAACACGTGGTACGGCGGCGAGATGAAGAAGGGTATCTTCTCCATCATGAACTACCTGAACCCGTTGCGTGGCATCGCTTCCATGCACTGCTCGGCCAACACGAACATGGAGGGCACCGACACGGCTATCTTCTTCGGCCTGTCCGGCACGGGCAAGACCACGCTGTCTACCGACCCGAAGCGTCTGCTCATCGGCGACGACGAACACGGCTGGGACGACGAAGGCGTGTTCAACTACGAGGGCGGTTGCTATGCCAAGGTGATCAACCTGGACAAGGAGAGCGAGCCCGATATCTACAACGCCATCAAGCGCGATGCTCTGCTGGAGAATGTAACGGTTGACGCCAATGGCGTAATCGACTTCGCCGACAAGAGCGTGACGGAGAACACCCGCGTTTCTTACCCCATCTACCACATCCACAACATCGTGAAGCCCGTATCCAAGGGTCCTCACGCTCATCAGGTCATCTTCCTGTCTGCCGATGCCTTCGGCGTGCTGCCTCCCGTATCCATCCTGGACGACCAGCAGGCTCAGTACTACTTCCTGTCCGGCTTCACGGCTAAGTTGGCCGGCACGGAGCGTGGCATCACGGAACCGACCCCGACATTCTCTGCTTGCTTCGGCGCAGCCTTCCTGAGCCTGCACCCGACGAAGTATGCCGAGGAACTGGTGAAGAAGATGAACAAGGTGGGCGCCAAGGCTTACCTGGTGAACACCGGCTGGAACGGCACGGGCAAGCGTATCTCCATCCGCGATACGCGCGGCATCATCGACGCCATCCTGGACGGCTCCATCGACAAGGCTCCGACGAAGACTATCCCGTACTTCAACTTCGTGGTTCCGACTGAATTGCCGGGCGTAGATCCGAAGATCCTCGATCCGCGCGACACGTACGATTGCGCTTGCAAGTGGGAAGAGAAGGCTAAGGACCTGGCTGGCCGCTTCATCAAGAACTTCGCCAAGTTCGAAGGCAACGAAGCCGGCAAGGCTCTCGTAGCTGCTGGTCCGAAGCTCTAATCCAGAAGTATCAGATTTCTCGATAAATTCAAGGGAAGGGGATCCTGACGTGCTCGGGGTCCCTTTCTTTTTTATCATTACGGTACATCCTCTTGACCCCGAAGAAGGACGTCCGTTTCGACTTGAAGGCACAAGACGGAATGTTGGTAAGCAAACAACTGGAGTATGTCGGGTTCTGACCGGTAACCGGGTAAAACCGCTTTAAGAAAAAAGGGGGTGTGCCATTTTATATTTTGATACACTCTCTTTCTTTTTTGTCTTTACCAGCCCATCAGCACTTTCAGGTAGGTTGTCAATTCATTCGCCGCTTTCTGTTGCTGGCGCATGGACGGATGCCAGCTGGCACCATAGCCCAGCTCGCCGGTTTGGGGAGAGAGGTCGAAGCGGTAGACCTTCGTGTCGCCTGCCTGTTTGCGCTCCGCAGCTACCGTGTCCAAGGCGCGCTTCACGTCTTCCAGGGCTTTGCCGTTCATCATGGGGCCGGTCAGCAACACGATTTTGGCTTGCGGATAGGTGTTGCGCAGGTGGGCGACGAAGTTGCGGTAGGCATTCTGCATCAGGTTGAAGTCATAGCGGTTCTCGCTCGTGTCGTTTGTGCCCAGGTTGAGGCACACCACGTCGGGCGTGTAGAGGCTATGGTCCCACAACTCGCTCGGGTCGGTGAACATCACTTGTTCGTACATGGCTGGCATGCAGTCCTTGCTACCGG
Source organism: Candidatus Bacteroides intestinipullorum (assembly GCA_018883785.1). GTDB lineage: Bacteria > Bacteroidota > Bacteroidia > Bacteroidales > Bacteroidaceae > Bacteroides > Bacteroides intestinipullorum. Next base: position 22,123 of record JAHLFO010000035.1, on the reverse strand, counting down.
TTGCCGGTGAACCGAAGTTGCGGTACACGCCGATGCCCGACCGTGCGATGGCGTGATGCTGGGCGTTCAGGGCGCGTGCCGTGCGGGCGGCGTAGGTGTAGAAGTGGTTCCCCGTCTCATAGGTGAAGGGGGCGTTCTTGTCGTTCGACTCCACGCCGTAGCCGCAGGTGATGGAATTGCCGATGAACTCGATGCGCCGTTCGGGCAGTACCGGGGTTTGGGCCAAGGTGCAACCCTTGTCCACGTAGAAGCCCTTGAATACTGGCTTCAGTTCATAACCCTCCAAGATGTACATCACGCGGACGCGGTGGACACCTTGGGGCAGGCTTTCGGCCAGCGTCAGGATAGAGTCCGCCCCGGTGAAGCTGATGCGGTAGGGCAGTTGGTCGTCAATCTCTACCATGAAGTCCCCGCTTCCGGGCTTGGCCTGCATCCGGAGCGAAGTCCCCTCGAAGTTGGCGAAGATGCTGACACCGGGGTAGGTGAACGTCACGGCATCGGGGATGCGGTGGCTGATGCGGCCCATGTAGGCGATGCGTGCATCGTCGGCGGGGATGAACGTGGAAGAACTATTTGTGGTCGGTTGGGCGGATAGTGCCGCGGTGCCGGCCAGCAGGGCCAGCAACAAGCTGCCAAGAGCTTGGGTCAGGAATCTGTGTCTTTTCATTGTTGTATAGTTTTGTGCAAAGGTAGCAAACTTTGTCCGTCTTCGCGGATAATTGTACGCATTTTTATGGCCTATAAGGTTGGTGGTAAGATTGGCATTGCTTATATTTGCGTCCGTAAACCCTTAAAAGAGAAACGGAAATGAAGAAAATGTTTATGGCAGCCCTGTTGGGCGGGGCAAGCCTTTTGTGTCTGGGCTCGTGCGAGTCGAAAAGCCGCGTGGACGAGCTGAAAGAGTTTGTAGAGAAGGTGGAGAAGGAAGGAAGCAGCTACACCGAGGAGCAATGGGAGGAAGTGAACGAAGAGTTCAGCAAGATGTTGGACAAGCTGAACGAGTATGAGGACATGACGCCTGAGGAACTCCAGGAAGTGGCCAAACTGCAGGGCGAATTTGCCGCCAAAGCCTTCAAGGAACAGGCAGGCAAGGCCATGGAGAAGGCGGGTGCCATGCTCGACGGCTTCATGCAGGGCCTGACGGGCGATACCGAGGAAGAGGAAGATGATAGCACAGACAAATGAAATCCATAATATCCCCAAAGACAATGAAAGCAATGAAATCCATCCTGGGCGGCTTGTGCCTCTGTGCCGCCATCAGCAGTTGTGCCCCTACGGCGCAGCAAGAAGAGGCTGCCGGGGCGAAGGTGCCGAGCAAGTCGGAAGTGGTCATCGAGAACATCCTGACGCGCCGCAGCATCCGCCAGTACAAACCGCAGGCCGTGAACCGCGACACGATGCAGATCATCCTGAACTGCGGAATCAACGCGCCCAACGGGCAGAACAAGCAGTCGTGGGAGGTCCGCGTGGTGGACAATCCCGACTTTATCAACGGCCTCACGGAGGTCTACAAGAAGGCTAATCCCAAGGCGGCCGAAGACCCTTCGTTCAAGAACATGTTCCGCAACGCGCCCACCGTGGCCTTCATCGCCCGCGACACGAAGTATGACATGTCGCAGATAGATTGTGGCCTGTTGGGCGGCAATATGGTGCTGTCTGCCTGGTCCATGGGCATCGGGTCGTGTTGCCTGGGCGGCCCCGTGCGTTTCATGCTGACGGAGAAGGAGGCGGCTCCCTATCTGGAGAAGCTGGGATTCAGCGACGGTTATGAACTGCTCTATTGCATTGCCTTCGGCTATCCGGACGAGACGCCCGCTGCCAAGCCCCGCAATGCGGAGAAAGTGCGCTTCATTGACTGACGCTCTCCCCCTCTTCCCGACGGGTAGTAATACCAAAGGTGGCACCTTTGGTAGGCAAAGGTGCCACCTTTGCCTATCATCAGTGCCACCTTTGCTCTATCTGGGTGCGGCGTAGGCCTGCTCGTGCACGCCGCTCACGGCACGTCCGCTGGGGTCGTTCATCCCGGCAAAGGCTTTGTCCCAAGCCAGTGCCTCGGCGGTGCTGCACGCCACGCTGGGCACGCTGGGTACCGTAGCCGCCGCACTATCGCTGGGGAAATGGGCGGCAAAGAGCGTGCGATAGAAGTATTCTTCCTTGTTGCGCGGCGGATGGATGGGGAAACGCTCGGCGGCGTGCGCCATCTCGTCATCGGTCACGCTCTCGGCGGTGATGCGCTTCAAGGTGTCTATCCACGAATAGCCTACTCCGTCGGAGAATTGCTCCTTCTGCCTCCACGCCACTTCGCTTGGCAAAAGAGGGGCAAAAGCCTCGCGGAGAATGCGCTTTTCTATCGTGTTGCCGGGGCACATCTTGGCCGAGGGGTTCAGGCGCATCGCCACGTCCAGAAACGCTGTGTCGAGGAAGGGGACACGGCCTTCCACGCCCCACGCCGCCAGGCTCTTATTGGCTCGGAGGCAATCATACAGGTGTAGCTTGGAGAGCTTGCGCACGGTCTCTTCGTGGAAGGCGCGGGCGTCGGGCGCTTTGTGGAAGTAGAGGTATCCCCCGAATATCTCGTCGGCTCCTTCGCCGGAGAGTACCATCTTGATGCCCATGCTCTTGATGACACGTGCCAGGAGGTACATCGGTGTGGAGGCGCGGATGGTGGTGACGTCATAGGTCTCGGTGAAGTAAACCACGTCGCTCAGCGCATCGAGCCCTTCCTGTATCGTGTAGTTTATCTCGTGGTGCACGGTGCCGATGTGGCGCGCCACCAGTCGGGCTTTCTCCAGGTCGGGCGCGCCGTGCAGGCCTACGGCAAAAGAGTGCAGCCGGGGCCACCATGCCGTTTCCTTGCTTCCGCTCTCGATGCGGTTTTGCGCATACTTCTGGGTGACGGCGCTGATGATGGATGAATCCAGTCCGCCACTCAGCAATACACCGTAGGGCACGTCGCTCATCATCTGGCGCTTTACCGCTTCCTCCAGCGCGATGCGCAATTCTTCCCGGTCGGCGGGATTGTCCTTCACATTGTCGTAGGCGAACCAATCGCGCTGGTAGTACCTCCGGGGCTTTGCGTCCCGGCTTGTGAGGATATGCCCCGGCGGAAACGGCTCATAGTGCTTGCATTGGCCTTCCAGGGCTTTCAGTTCGCTTGCCACGTAAAGCCGGCCTTCCCCGTCATAGCCGTAATAGAGAGGGATTACCCCGATGGGGTCGCGGGCTATGAGGTATTCGTCCCGCTCCACATCATAAAGTGCAAAGGCGAATATCCCGTCCAATTCGTCCAGAAAGCTGTCTCCCTTCTCCCGGTAGAGGGCAAGTATGACCTCGCAATCACTTCCGGTCGTGAACTGGTACCTTCCGGCATATCTCCGGCGGATATCCTGATGGTTGTAAATCTCCCCGTTGACGGCCAGCACCTGCTTCATGTCAGGGCTGAATAGCGGCTGGCGGCCCGATTCCGGGTCGACGATGGCCAGACGCTCATGGGCCAATATGGCTGTGCCTCCGCAATAGATGCCGCTCCAGTCGGGGCCGCGATGGCGGATTTTGCCACTCATTTGCAACGCTTTTTGTCGCAAGGCAGGCGTCTGCTGCCGGATGTTGAAAATAGAAACTATGCCACACATATTAATAATAAACTATCTGATGCCAATAATTAGTTGTACGCGCTTTCGCCGTGTTCATAGATGTCGAGTCCTTCTTCTTCAACGCGCTTGTCAACCCGTATGCCGATCAGCGAATCCACAATCTTGTAGAGCACGAACGTGACTACCGCGCTGAACACTACGGAAACCAGTGTTGCAATGACCTGCACGCCCAGTTGGTGCCAGTCGCCATAGAGTGCGCCTTCTACTCCGCCGTCACCCGTGATGCAACGGGTTGCAAACACGCCGGTGAGTATCGAGCCGACTATGCCGCCGATGCCATGCACGCCGAATGCATCGAGGGCATCGTCGTACTTGAATCTCGGCTTGGCCACGGCAACCATGAAGAAGCATACAACGGGCGTTATCAAGCCGATGCAGAATGCCCCGAGCAATCCTGTCGATCCGGCGGCCGGCGTTATTGCCACAAGTCCGGCCACGGCGCCGGTGCATGCTCCTACCGTGGTGGGTTTCTTGTTGAAAATCCAGTCTATGCCCATCCATACTACGGCAGCGGTTGCAGTAGCCACGTGTGTCACCATCAAGGCGTTTGCCGCTATGCCGTCGGCGGCCAGTCCGCTGCCCGCATTGAAGCCGAACCATCCCAGCCAGAGAAACGAGGTGCCGAGAAATACGAAAGTGATGTTGTGCGGTGTGATGGGATGTCCTGCCTTATAGTCTTCCCGCTTGCCTATCATCAGCGCCATCACGAGTGCGGAAATACCCGCGTTGATGTGCACCACCGTGCCGCCGGCAAAGTCAATGGCGCCCATCTCTTGCAGGAAGCCGCCGCCCCATACCCAATGAGCCATGGGGAAATAGGCCAATATGGTCCAAAGGATGATGAACACCATATAGCCTTTGAATTTTATCCTTTCGGCAAAAGCACCCAGTATCAGTGCCGGTGTGATCAAGGCGAACATGCACTGAAACATGACAAACACCAGTTCGGGAATGCCCGTTGCGGTGAGCGTGGACGGCGTTATGCCGGCAAGAAATGCCTTGTCGAAGCCGCCGATGACGGCAAACAGCGGATTGCCAGACTCCTTGAAGCCGGTGCCGAATGCCCACGAATAGCCTATCCCCACCCATAACAGGCTTATCACTCCGACAATGAGCATGGTTTGCATGATGATGCTGAGCACGTTTTTCTGCCTCACCAGTCCGCCGTAAAACAACGCGATGCCGGGAATTGACATGAGAAGCACCAGTACGGTGGACATGATCATCCATGCGGTATTGCCGGTATCGAGTACGGGGCCGGCAGCTTCGGCCGTGCCGCCCGCCCAAATGTTAACCGAAAACAATCCGGCCATGACAGCAGTCGTGGCCAACCTTTTACCTATAGAATAGCTATGTCTTTGCTTTTTCATAATGTTATCCTCCTACTTATTTTTTGTCTTTTGCTTTGCATTTATTTCTCCTGTTCGGCGTTATACAAGGCGATGTCGCCGCGTTCGCCGGTGCGTATGCGGATGGCATCTTCGACGGGCATGATAAATATGCGTCCGTCGCCAATCTCGCCTGTCTGGGCTGCTTTCAGGATGGCCTGCACAGACTTCTCCACATTCTTGTCACGTACCACGAGCGACACGAGCGTGCGCTCTATCGAACTGGTGTCATACACGATGCCGCGGTAAATGCGGCCTTGGCGTGCTTTGCCATTGCCACGCACGTCGTAATAAGAGAACCATTCAATGTCGGCTTCAAGCAAAGCCTTTTTTACGTCCTCAAATCTTGACTTGCGGATGATTGCTTCAATCTTTTTCATAATACATCTCTTTTTTTGTTGCTAAAATACTAAATGTCCTATCGAAAAGAATTAATTTTCTGCAAAGCTATATCTTTTTGTTGCTTGCATCAATATAAACGTGCCATAATGTAAAGCATAAACTTGCTATTGTTATCATTGTGCTTTTGTATTGCCTATTTTGGTTTCGTATTGTTACAAATGGATTCGTATATATTACAGATTATAACCCGATAGGAATTTGCGTGGAAATAATGACACTATTTTGCTTGAAAAGTTTCCAAACTTACACTTTGTTTTATTTCCTACCAATTTATATTTCAAATCGAAATTTTGTGCGCTTTTTTATAAAGCAATTGAAAGGTATGGCTTAATATGATGCAAATATGATAGTATTCTATTTGTTTTTATTTCAAAATGACGTAATTTTGCGCATGGATAAAGCAAAAAGAAACGCGTAGATGCAAAACGATGCCAACATGACAATAGCGAAGCATTAATATATAATAATTAATAGGTATGGTTATGAGAGATTTGGTAAAAAGAACAGTTTTCGTAGTTGCGTTGTGGGGTGCGGCAGTACCTATGACGGCGCAAGACAAGATTGAGGGCACAGTGCAGGCTGACTTGGTGAGCCAATATATATGGCGCGGACAGGACTTGGGTGATGTCAGTTTGCAGCCGACGCTTGGCTTGGCCTATAAAGGAGTGTCGCTTACGGCGTGGGGTAGCATCGGCCTTTCCGATCCCGCTGACACCAAGGAGTTTGATCTGACGTTGGCCTACAAAATTGGCGGATTGAACATAGGCGTTACTGACTACTGGTTCAATTCACCCAATGACCGCTATTTCAGTTACGAGGCGCACAAGACTTCACACGTATTTGAGGGTAATGTGGGTTATGACTTTGGCCCGGTGGCCATACAATGGTACACCAATTTTGCCGGCAATGACGGACTTCGTAAAAACGGGCATCGTGCTTATTCATCATACTTTGAGCTAAGCGCGCCGTTTAACCTTGCCGGATGTCAGTGGGTGGCAACGGCCGGTGCAGTGCCTTACGCAACGAGCTTTTATGCGGAGGCAGGGGGCTTCGCCGTTACCAATATATCGCTCAAGGCGGTGAAGGACATTCGGGTGACCCGATCGTTCAGTCTGCCGCTGTTTGCTGTAGTGTCGGCCAATCCCAGCACGGAGAAGGCATACTTTGTATTTGGATTCTCCTTGCGGCCCTGGTCGTGATTCGGAAGGAGGAGTGCTTGTATAATTAGAATAATGAAAGGTTAAGATGGGAAGTATTGTAAATTTTACCAAAATGCATGGAGCAGGCAATGATTATATTTATGTGGACACGTCGCTCTATAACATCTCAGAGCCTGCTGCATGGGCGCGCCGTTGGAGTGACCGCCACAAAGGTATAGGCAGTGATGGCTTGGTGCTGATAGGTCGTTCGGCGGTGCCTGAGGCGGACTTCACCATGCGCATCTTCAATGCCGATGGTTCGGAAGCCCGCATGTGTGGCAATGCCTCCCGTTGCATTGGCAAGTATGTATATGAAAAAGGATTGACGGACAAAACTTCCGTAAGGCTGCTTACCCCGGCTGGCATCAAAGTATTGGAGTTGCACACGGACGGTAGCAATCATGTGGAAAGTGTCACGGTGGACATGCAAGAGCCGTGCTTGGCCGACCGGCATCTGCTGGCTACGGCGGATGGCTCAATGCTGGAGGGCGGCTTGAGCGTGTGTGGACAGGAACTGCGAGGCACGTTCATCTCTATGGGCAATCCTCACTTCGTCATCTTTACCGCTGATGCGGAAGCCGTGGACATTGCCCGGTTGGGAAGTGCGTTGGAGGAAAATCCTTTGTTTCCCGAGCGGTGCAATATCGAGTTTGCCAGCCTGCTCGACAAAAACCGTATACGTGTCCGGGTATGGGAGCGTGGAAGCGGCATCACCTTGGCCTGCGGCACCGGTGCTTGTGCCACTGCCGTTGCGGCGCATCTGACCGGACGCGCCGGCCGGAAGAATACCATCGAGATGGACGGCGGAACACTGGACATCGAGTGGAACGCGACGGACAATCATGTTTACATGACGGGGCCGGCCAAAATCGTATTTGAAGGAGAAATAGAAATGGAATAAGATAATATGGCTTTAGTAAACGAACATTTTCTGAAATTACCAAACAACTATTTGTTTGCTGACATAGCGAAGAAAGTAAATGCTTTCAAAGTGTCACATCCCAGCGCAAAGGTCATCAGCTTGGGCATAGGCGACGTGACGCAACCGATTTGTCCCGCCGTGGCAGAAGCCATGCACAAGGCTGTGGATGAGATGACGACCAAGGACGGTTTTCACGGTTATGGTCCGGAGCAGGGGTATCTGTTCCTGCGGGAGGCCATCGTGAAGAATGATTTCCTGCCGCGGGGCATCCGTCTGGATCCTTCTGAGATATTCATCAACGACGGGGCCAAGAGCGACACGGGAAATATCCAGGAACTGGTGCGCTGGGACAATAGCATTGGCGTGACCGACCCGATTTATCCGGTCTACATCGATTCCAACGTCATGATAGGACGTGCCGGCGAGGTGGAGAACGGCAAGTGGAGCAACGTGGTTTATCTGCCTTGCACGGCGGAAAACAATTTTGTCCCGCAACTGCCCGACCGCCGGGTGGACATCATCTACCTGTGCTATCCGAACAATCCTACGGGTACGGTTATCTCGAAGGAAGAATTGCGCAAATGGGTCAATTATGCCTTGAAGAACGACACGCTTATTTTTTATGATGCAGCCTACGAGGCTTATATCCAGGATCCGGACATCCCGCATTCCATCTACGAGATAAAGGGAGCGCGGAAAGTGGCCATCGAGTTCCACAGTTACTCCAAGACGGCAGGATTTACCGGCGTGCGCTGTGGCTATACGGTAGTGCCCAAGGAACTGACGGCCTCTACATTGGAAGGGGAACGGATTGCGCTGAACCAGTTGTGGTACCGCCGCCAATGCACCAAGTTCAACGGCACCAGCTACATCAGCCAGCGTGCTGCCGAGGCTACCTATACGCCGGAAGGCAAAGAGCAGGTGAAGAAGACCATCGCTTACTACATGGACAATGCCCGGACGATGCGCGACACGCTGGCCGCCTTGGGCTTGGAAGTTTTCGGCGGGGAGAATGCTCCTTACATCTGGTTGAAGACACCCGGCGGGGAGGACAGCTGGAGGTTCTTCGAGCAGATGCTCTACAATGCCCACGTGGTCTGCACGCCGGGTATCGGATTCGGCCCCAGCGGCGAAGGTTATGTCCGCCTCACGGCATTCGGCAACCACGAAGATTGTGCCGAGGCGATGGAGCGGCTGAAGAAATGGATTTAAAAAACGGATAACAACTTAATATGTAAGTACAATGACAAACTTAAGATTTAAAGTCGTAGAAAGTGCTTTCAACAAGAAGCCTTTGAAAGTGGAAACGCCGGTGGAACGCCCGTCGGAATACTTCGGCAAGAATGTGTTCAACCGCGCCAAGATGTACAAATACCTGCCCACGCCGGTGTACGAGGCCATGATGGACGTGATGGACAACGGTGCCAGCCTGGATCGCTCGATTGCCGACGCCGTGGCCGCCGGCATGAAGAAATGGGCGGAGGAGAACGGCGTGACGCACTACACGCACTGGTTCCAGCCCCTGACGGAAGGCACCGCCGAGAAGCATGACGCCTTCATCGAGCACGACGGCAAAGGAGGCATGATAGAGGAATTCTCCGGCAAGCTGCTCGTACAGCAGGAACCGGACGCATCGAGTTTCCCCAACGGAGGCATACGCAACACCTTCGAGGCACGCGGCTATTCGGCCTGGGATCCTACATCGCCCGTCTTCATTATGGACGACACGCTTTGTATCCCCACCATTTTTATCTCTTACACGGGTGAGTCGTTGGACTACAAGGCACCGCTGCTCCGTGCACTTCATGCGGTGAACGTGGCTGCCACGGAGGTCTGCCGTTATTTCGACCCTGCGGTGAAGAAAGTGGTGTGCAACCTGGGCTGGGAGCAAGAATATTTCCTGGTGGACGAAGGGTTGTACAATGCCCGGCCGGACCTGGTGTTGACCGGCCGCACCCTTATGGGACACGATTCGGCCAAGAACCAGCAGATGGACGACCACTACTTCGGCACCATCCCCGACCGTGTTCAGGCGTTCATGAAAGACCTGGAGATACAAGCCCTGGAGCTGGCCATCCCCTGCAAGACACGGCACAACGAGGTGGCACCCAACCAATTTGAGATAGCTCCCATCTTCGAGGAGACCAACATCGCCAACGACCACAACATGCTCCTGATGTCCCTGATGCGGAAAGTGGCGCGCAAGCACGGCTTCCGCGTGTTGCTGCACGAGAAGCCTTTCGCGGGCATCAACGGCTCGGGCAAGCATAACAACTGGAGCCTCTCGACCGACACCGGCGTGCTGCTCCACGCACCCGGCAAGACGCCGGAAGAGAACCTGCGCTTCGTCACCTTCGTGGTGGAGACCCTGATGGGCGTGTACCGCCATAACGGACTGCTGAAAGCCAGCATCATGAGCGCGACGAACGCCCATCGCCTGGGAGCCAACGAAGCGCCTCCCGCCATCATCTCGTCTTTCCTCGGCAAGCAACTCAGCGAGCTGCTGGACCATATCGAGAAGAGCGACAAGGACGACCTCTTCAGCCTGACGGGCAAGCAGGGCATGAAGCTGGACATCCCGGAGATACCCGAACTGCTCATTGACAACACCGACCGCAACCGCACATCGCCCTTCGCCTTCACGGGCAACCGCTTTGAGTTCCGTGCCGTGGGCAGCGAGGCCAACTGCGCTTCGGGCATGATTGTGCTCAACACGGCCGTGGCCGAAGCCTTGGCCGACTTCAAGCGCCGGGTGGACGCGCTCATCCATCAGGGGCAGGACCAGACGGCGGCCATTCTCAGCGTGCTGCGCGAGGACATCAAGACCTGCAAGCCTATCCGATTCGACGGCAACGGCTATTCCGATGAATGGGTGGAAGAGGCCAAGCGCCGCGGGCTGGATTGTGAGACCAGCTGTCCGCTCATCTTCGACAACTACCTGGCCGAAGACTCCGTGCGGATGTTCGAGACGATGAACGTCATGAGCCGCAAGGAGCTGGAGGCACGCAACGAAGTGAAATGGGACACTTATACCAAACGCATCCAGATTGAAGCGCGCGTCATGGGCGACATCACCATGAACCACATCGTGCCCGTGGCTACGCACTACCAGAGCCAGTTGGCAAAGAACGTGCAGAACATGCGCCAGATATTTCCGGCGGAGAAAGCCGACAAGCTTTGCGCGCGCAACATGAAGCTCATCGAGGAGATAGCTGAACGCACGCAGACCATCGAAACGGGCGTGGAAGAACTGATCAATGCCCGCAAGGTGGCCAACAAGATTGCCGACGAACGCGAGAAAGCCATCGCCTATCACGATACGGTGGAACCCAAAATGGGGAAAATCCGCTATCAGATAGACAAGCTGGAGCTGGTAGTGGCCGACGAACTCTGGACGCTGCCCAAATACAGGGAACTGTTGTTTATCCGATGATATGATGCCAGCAGGCATCGGACTTTAGCTGCAAAATCCGGGCGCAGAGGACTGTGAAGTCGGGCTGCGCCCTTTTGCGGCATATCGGTTCCGCGCCAGCCGGCGGGACGGCTCAAGCCGTGCAGGGCAATCCCCACAGGGCATGGCTCCGAGGTCCAGTCCTCGGGGCGGAGGACTCCGGTCCTTCCAGTAGGAGGACTGCAATCCTCCGCTACAAGGACTGTAGTCCTCCGCTGCAAGGACTGGACACGTGCGTGGCTGCGGGAATTCCGCCGACAGATTTTGTGTATAACTTAAAAACAAGGAAACATGAGAAAAGGATTATATACCCCCGCCTACGAGCACGACGCCTGCGGCGTAGGAATGGTGGTCAACATCCATGGCAACAAAAGCCATGAACTGGTGGACAACGCGCTCAAGGTGCTGGAGAACATGCGCCACCGGGGTGCCGAAGGCGCCGACAACAAGACCGGCGACGGTGCAGGCATCCTGCTCCAGATACCGCATGAGTTTATCTTGCTTCAGGGCATACCGGTGCCCGAGAAAGGCAAATACGGGACAGGTATCGTGTTCCTGCCCAAGGATCCCGGACGCCGGCAGGACATCCTGAGCGTGATGATAGAAGAGATAGAGCGCGAGGGCCTCTCGCTGATGCACCTGCGGAGTGTGCCGGTCAATTCCGCTTGCCTGGGCGAAACTGCTCGTGCCAGCGAGCCGGACATCAGGCAGATATTCGTGACGGGCGTCACCGATGAGAACGTCCCGACGTTCGAGCGCACCCTTTACCTCATCCGCAAACGCATCGAACGCCGGGTGACGGACAAGGATTTCTATGTCTGCTCGCTTTCATCGCGCACCATCATATACAAAGGCATGCTGTCCAGCCTCCAGTTGCGCCAGTATTTCCCCGACCTGACCAACAAGTACTTCACCAGCGGGCTTGCCCTGGTGCATTCCCGTTTCTCCACCAACACCTTCCCGACGTGGAGCCTGGCGCAACCGTTCCGCCTGTTGGCGCACAACGGGGAGATCAATACCATCCGGGGCAACCGGGGCTGGATGCAGGCGCGTGAGAGCGTGCTCGGTTCGGAAGCCATCGGCGACATCAAGGACATTTCCCCCATCGTACAGCCCGACATGAGCGACTCGGCCAGCCTGGACAACGTGTTCGAGTTCTTCGTGATGTCGGGGCTCTCGTTGCCCCATGCCATGACCCTGCTGGTACCCGAGAGTTTCAACGACAAGAATCCCATCTCGGAAGACTTGAAAGCCTTCTACGAATACCATTCCATCCTGATGGAGCCATGGGACGGGCCGGCGGCGTTGCTCTTCAGCGATGGACGCTACGCCGGAGGGATGCTGGACCGCAACGGGTTGCGCCCGGCCCGCTACACCATTACCCGGAACGATATGATGGTAGTGGCTTCGGAAGTGGGTGTCATGGATTTCGACCCGTCAGAAATAGCCGGGAAGGGACGCCTGCAACCGGGCAAGATCCTGCTCATCGACACGAAGGAAGGCAAGATCTACTACGACGGCGAGATAAAGGAACGCCTTGCCGCCGAGCATCCTTATCGCCAATGGCTGTCTGCCAACCGCATCCAGTTGGAGAAGCTGAAGAGCGGACGCAAGGTAGAGAATGCGGTTCCCGACCTTATCAGGCACGAACTCATGTTCGGCTTCGGGGCAGAAGACATCGACAATACCATCGTGCCCATGTGCGTGAGCGGGCAAGAACCTACGGCGGCCATGGGCAACGACACGCCGCTGGCCGTGCTGAGCGACCGTCCGCAGCTGTTGTTCAACTACTTCCGCCAGCAGTTCGCCCAGGTGACCAATCCCGCCATCGACTCCATCCGCGAAAGCCTTGTCATGTCGCTTACCGAGTATATCGGCCGTGTCGGTTCGGGCATCCTGCAGCCTGATGCCTCCAATTGCAAGATGGTGCGCCTGCCCCATCCGATATTGAACAACACCCAGCTGGACATCCTGTGCAACATCCGCTACAAGGGATTCAACACCGTGAAGCTGCCCATGCTCTTCGAGTGCGCCAAGGGGGAAGACGGATTGCGCTCTGCCCTCGACCACTTGTGCAAGGAAGCCGCCCGCAGTGTGGACGAAGGCTATAATTACATCATACTTTCCGATCGCGACATCGACCGGACACATGCCGCCATCCCGTCGCTGTTGGCTGTCAGTGCGGTGCACCATTATCTCATCTCGGCAGGAAAACGCGTGCAGACCGCATTGATTGTGGAGAGCGGCGAGATACGCGAACCGATGCACGCTGCCCTCTTGCTGGGTTACGGCGCATCGGCCTTGTGCCCCTACATGGCGTTTGCCGTGCTGGATGACTTGGTGAAGCGCAAGAAGGTGCAGGAGAATTACGAGACAGCCGAAGCCAACTATATCAACGCCATGAAGAAAGCCCTGCTGAAAATCATGGCAAAGATGGGCATTTCGACCATCCGTTCGTACCGCGGAGCCAAGATCTTCGAGGCGGTGGGCTTGTCGGAAAGCCTGCTCAAAGCGTACTTCGGCACGGAGACTTCCACCATCGGCGGCATAGGTCTGGAGACGATAGCCCGCGATGCCATTGCCATGCACGATGCAGGATTTGCCCAAGATGCGGAGACCGACTTCCTGCCCAACTTCGGCCAGTTCCATTACCGTAAGGATGGCATACACCATGCTTGGAATCCGGAAACGATAGCGACCCTCCAACTCGCCACGCGGACCGGCGATTACCAGAAATACAAGGAATTTGCCAAGCTGGCGGACGACAAGGCGGATGCCATCTTCATCCGTGACTTCTTCGACTTCAAGCGTGCCGCCACGCCGGTAGATATAGCCAAGGTGGAACCGGTGAGCAGCATCGTGAAGCATTTTGTGGCAGGAGCCATGAGCTTTGGCGCACTCTCGAAAGAAGCTCACGAAGCCATCTGTCTCGCCATGAATCAACTCGGCACCCGGTCCAATACCGGGGAAGGCGGAGAAGACAACGAACGCTTCCACGCGGAAATGGACGGCATCTCGCTCTCCAGCAAGACCAAGCAAGTGGCTTCGGGCCGTTTTGGCGTAACGGCAGAATATCTGGTGAACGCCGAGGAAATTCAAATCAAGGTGGCGCAAGGTGCAAAACCCGGCGAGGGCGGACAGCTGCCGGGCTTCAAGGTAGATGAGGTGATAGCCAAGACGCGCCACTCCATTCCCGGCATCTCGCTCATATCGCCTCCGCCCCACCACGACATCTATTCTATCGAAGACCTGGCGCAACTCATCTTCGACCTGAAGAATGTCAACCCGAAAGCTGCTATCAGTGTCAAATTAGTAGCCGAAAGCGGCGTGGGAACCATTGCCGCCGGAGTGGCTAAAGCGAAAGCCGACCTCATTGTCATATCGGGAGCCGAAGGGGGAACGGGAGCCAGCCCGGCATCGAGTATGCGTTTTGCCGGCGTATCGCCCGAAATCGGACTCTGCGAAGCGCAACAGACTTTGGTGAAGAATGGGCTGAGAGGTAATGTCCGCTTGCAAGTGGACGGACAGCTGAAGACCGGACGCGACATCATCCTCACGGCGTTGCTCGGAGCGGAAGAATTCGGCTTCGGCACAGCATTGCTCATCGTGTTGGGCTGCGTCATGATGCGTAAGTGTAACTTGAATACCTGTCCGCTGGGGGTAGCCACCCAAAACCCGGAACTTCGGCGGCACTTCATGGGCAAATACCAATACTTGGTCAACTATTTCACTTTCCTTGCCGAAGAAGTGCGTGGCTATTTGGCGGAGATGGGGTATACGCGGCTTGATGACATCGTGGGCCACACCGAACTGATTGTGCGCAAGCCGGCTGCTCAAGGTAGCAAGGCGGAGACGCTTGACTTTTCCCGTCTGCTCTTCAAGGAAGATTCAAAATGCCCGCTTTACCATACGGCCGGACAGGCTCACGACCTCGATGGCGTGCTCGACCGTCAAATCATACGTTCCGCTCAGCGTGCCATCGAAGAACAAGAAGAGGTGAACCTCGACTATGCCATCAAGAATACCGATCGTGCCGCAGGTACAATGCTTAGCGGACTTATCGCTTCGAAATATGGAGAAGCAGGTTTGCCCGACGCTACAATTAATGTCAAATTCAAAGGGAGCGCAGGACAAAGTTTCGGTGCATTCCTCATGCGCGGCGTGAACTTCAAGCTGGAAGGCGAGGCGAATGATTACTTCGCCAAGGGATTGAGCGGCGGACGCATCGCCATCCTGCCGCCCGTGCGGAGCAATTTCAGTGCTGAAGACAATACCATAGCCGGCAACACGGGATTGTACGGAGCCACTTCCGGCGAATTGTATGTCAACGGAAAAGTGGGCGAACGATTTGCTGTGCGCAACTCCGGGGCTATCGCCGTCATCGAAGGAGCGGGCGACCACTGCTGTGAATACATGAC
The DNA here is from genome assembly GCA_018883785.1 of Candidatus Bacteroides intestinipullorum. Lineage (GTDB taxonomy): Bacteria > Bacteroidota > Bacteroidia > Bacteroidales > Bacteroidaceae > Bacteroides > Bacteroides intestinipullorum. Next base: position 6,690 of record JAHLFO010000035.1, on the reverse strand, counting down.
CGGAGGCCGGGTAGTCGTGTTGGGCGAAACCGGCAGGAACTTCGCCGCAGGCATGAGCGGTGGCGTGGCCTACGTGTGGGACAAGCGCCACGATTTCGATTATTACTGCAATATGGATATGGTGGAAATCAACCTTGTGGAGGAAAGCTCTTACCGCAAGGAGCTGCACGAACTGATACGCCAGCACTACCTCTACACCGGCTCCAAGCTGGCACGTCAGATGCTCGATGACTGGCAGCGTTACGTGGAAGATTTCATCCAAGTGGTACCGATCGAATACAAACGCGTCTTGCAGGAAGAGCAAGTGAGAAAACTGCAACAGAAAATAGCGGATATGCAGCGCGACTATTGATCTGCTTTTAGCGATCAGGGGTTAGTGATGAGTGATTAGTTACTGCCTGTGAACGCTTTGCTAATCATTAATCGCTAAACACTAATCACTACTAAAAACTTAAAAAACTTACAACACATATATGGGAGATTCTAAAGCTTTTCTGACCATACATCGCAAGGAGGCGGGATACCGCCCCGTGCACGACCGGATTCATGATTTCGGCGAAGTGGAACAAACGCTTAATTCAGGCGATCGCCGCCAGCAGGCATCGCGCTGCATGGACTGCGGCGTGCCTTTTTGCCATTGGGCATGTCCTTTGGGCAACCGTCCGCCAGAATGGAACGATGCCCTGTTCCGTGGCGATTGGGAACTGGCCTATCGCTTGCTCAACTCTACCAACGACTTCCCGGAGTTTACGGGGCGCGTCTGTCCTGCCTTATGTGAGAAAGCCTGTGTCTTGAACCTGATAGAGCACGAGCCCACGACCAACCGGGAGGATGAAGCTGCCATTACGGAACATGCCTTTGAGGAAAACTACGTGCGCATCCATCACCCCGGACGCTACGGGCGGCGTGTAGCCGTGATAGGTTCCGGACCAGCCGGACTTGTAGCCGCCAACCAATTGAACCTGAAGGGGTATACCGTAACTGTGTTCGAGCGTAACGAGGATGCGGGTGGATTGTTGCGTTACGGCATACCCAATTTCAAACTGAACAAGGCCGTTATCGACCGCCGTCTGGACGTTTTGCGGGCAGAAGGCATTGATTTCCGCTTCAACTCTCCTGTTGATTTGACTCATCTGCCTGAGGGGTTCGATGCCTACGTCATCGCCACGGGTACACCGGATGCACGCGACCTTGCCATTCCCGGACGTGACTTGAAAGGCATTTATTTTGCCCTTGACATGCTGGCCCAGCAGAACCGGGTACTGGCCGGCGCGGAAATCCCGCGTGGGGACCTGGTAAACGCCAAGGGGAAGGATGTGCTTGTCATAGGCGGAGGTGATACAGGAAGCGATTGCATCGGCACGGCGCACCGCCAGGGCTGCCGCAGCGTGACGCAAGTGGAGATTATGCCTCGTCCCGTCGAGGGTCCCGACGACCCGCAACATCCCTGGCCCCAATGGCCGCGCACGCTCAAGACAACATCCAGTCATGAGGAAGGCTGCACACGTCGGTGGTGCATCAATACGTTGCGCTTCCTGGGCCGGGACGGCAAGGTGACAGGAGCGGAAGTGCAGGAAATCGCGTGGAAACCCAATCCCGGAGGCGACCGTCCGGTGATGGAGCCGGTGGGCAAGCCGGAGGTGATAAAAGCCGACATGGTCCTGCTGGCCATGGGCTTCCTGCGGCCACAGTTGCCGGATTTTGCCCCGAATGTCTTTGTGGCAGGCGATGCCGCGTCCGGGGCTTCGCTGGTGGTACGGGCCATGGCCGGAGGGCGCGATGCGGCTGCGCGGCTGCACCGGTACCTTTTTACAATTGACAATGGATAATGGACAATTGACAATTGACAATTAACCACTAATTACTAACCAACAATGTGCGGAATCGTAGGATATATAGGACATCGCGAGGCATACGACGTGCTGATGAAAGGACTTCACCGCTTGGAGTACCGTGGATATGACAGTGCAGGCGTTGCTTTGGTGAAAGAAGACGGGCGGCTGGATGTGTACAAGTCGCAAGGCAAGGTCGCCGCCTTGGAAGCGAAAGTTGCCGGGCAGGATGTGGGCGGCTGCCTCGGGATTGGCCATACCCGCTGGGCCACGCACGGTGAGCCCAGTGACCGTAACGCCCATCCCCAAGTGGCGCAGAGCGGGCGCATCGCCCTGGTGCATAACGGCACGATAGAAAACTATGCCGTGCTGAAGGATGCGTTGGCGCAGCGTGGCTATGTCTTCTCCAGCGATACGGACACGGAAGTGCTGGTGCAGCTGATAGACTACATGCAGGTCACGGGCGGCTGCCCGCTGGCGGATGCTGTCAGGGAGGCACTGAGGCAGGTGGAGGGAGCGTATGCCATCGCCGTGGTGGAGCGGGGGAACCCGCATACGTTGGTCGTCGCGCGGCGGGGCAGTCCGCTGGTGGTCGGCATAGGCAGCGGGGAGACCTTCATCGCTTCGGACGCCACGCCCATGGTGGGTTATACCGACCAGGTGATTTACCTGAAAGACAACGAGGTGGCAGAGATCAGCCGCCTGTCGGGCCTGCAGATACAGTCCCTTGAAGGCGGGCCGGCCCCGGCGCCAGACGTCCAGACCTTGCGGATGAGCGTGGAGCAACTGGAGAAAGGCGGCTATGAGACCTTCATGCTGAAGGAGATATTCGAGCAACCCCATACGTTGCGCGACTGCATTCGCGGCCGCATAGCCGACGGCGGCGAGCGTGTCGTGCTGTCCGGCGTGCTGGACCACCGCGAACGCTTCATCCGGGCAAGTCGCATGGTCATTGTGGCCTGCGGAACCTCGTGGCATGCCGGTCTGATAGGCAAACGCCTCATCCAGGAGCTGTGCGGCCTGCCGGTGGAAGTGGAATATGCGTCGGAGTTCTGCTACGGGCATCCGCAACTCACGGAGCGGGACCTCGTGATCGCCATCTCGCAATCGGGCGAGACGGCCGACACGCTGGCCGCCGTCCGCCTGGCCCGTAGCAAAGGCGCCTTCGTTTATGGCATCTGCAACGTGGTGGGCGCCTCCATCCCGCGGCACACCGATTCGGGGACTTATATCCATGTCGGGCCGGAGATCGGCGTGGCGTCCACCAAGGCATTTACCGGCCAGGTGGCCGTGTTGGCGCTGCTGGCGTTGTGTGTGGGGCAGGAGCGGGGGACGTTGGGCCGTGACGCGGTTTGCCGCCTGACCCGCAGCCTGCTGGCGCTGCCCGGTGCCGTCGGTGAGGCGTTACAACTGGATAGCGCCATCCGCGAGCTGTCCCGGACCTTCACCTATGCGCGCAATTTCCTTTACCTGGGCCGTGGCTACAATTATCCCGTGGCTTTGGAGGGCGCGTTGAAGCTGAAGGAGATCTCCTATATCCATGCCGAGGGCTATCCGGCCGCCGAGATGAAGCATGGCCCCATCGCGTTGATAGATCACGAGATGCCCACAGTGGTCATTGCGCCCGCTGATAGCCTGCACGACAAGGTGGTGGCCAATATCCGCCAGGTGAAGTCGCGTGGCGGTCTGGTCATCGCGCTGGTCACTCGTGGCGACACCTCCCTCCGCCGTTTGGCGGACTATTGCCTGGAGCTTCCTCCGGTTCCCGCTTGCCTCATGCCGATAGTCGCCTCCGTGCCCTTGCAGCTGCTGGCCTACCACATTGCCCGTATCAAGGGGAAGGACGTGGACCAGCCCAGGAACCTGGCCAAGTCGGTGACGGTGGAATAGGAGCAGGGCTACTGCTGAAGACAAGGAAAGGCTTGCACTTCCATGACGGAGGATGCAAGCCTTTCGCATTTTGTTTTGCCTGTGCTTCTGCGGCGTCAGGCAGTCAGTACGGCCAGACGATAATAAATACCTTGGTTCCCACTCACCTGCTCAATTTTTTTTTCCCGCAGAAGTTGCAGTATGGCCATGCACAGGTCTGTACTGGCCATGTTGCAGAGGTTCTCGAGCTCGCCGAAAGTACAACGGGTGTAACGGAGCAGAATGTCGTACACCTTCCGGCTGTTGGTCTTGATCGCTTGAATATTGAACTTCATAAAACAAAATGTTGCTAAATACAACGGTTTAGGTTATTTGTTCCACAAAGTAAAGCATTTATTTCGGATAAGCAAGCGTTGAAACCTCTTTTATGTTGTCCTTTTGCGGTTCTTTCCACTTCTTTAACTTACTTAGTGTCACATGTAGGCGGTTCTGCGCCGTCTTGTGCCACGATGAGCAGGATGTCCTCCGGCTGTAGTTGCAGGTCGCCGTTGGGCACGAGGAAACGGTCGTCGCGTTTCACCAGCATCACCAGCACGCCTTTGGGGAAGGGAATGTCGCGGATGTGGTCGCCATGCTGTGCCAGCAGTTTCTTGGTGCAGCGCATTTCGTGCAGGCTGCTGTCCATCGTGTCGGGAAACTCGATGCCGAAGAAGTCCGGCTTCTCGGGCACGGGGTCGCAAAGGTCCAGCTTGCGGGCTGCCCAAGGCAGGGTCATGCCCTGTGCCACCAGCGAGATGAGCGTGACGAAGAAGACGATGTTGAAGATTTGTTCGCCGCCAGGCACATTGCTCACCACCGGGTAGGTGGCAAACAGGATGGGTGCCGCCCCGCGCAAGCCTACCCACGAGATAAACCACTTGGACTTTCCGCTGATCTTATGTCCGAAGGGCAGCAGGCTGATCCACACGCTGGCAGGACGCGCCACCAGCATCATGAAGAGCCCGACCAAGATGGCCGTCAACGTGACGCCCAGCATTTCGTGCGGATTGACCAGCAGGCCCAGCACGAGAAACATCACTACTTGCAGCAGCCACGTCACGCCGTTGAGGAAGGTGCCGGTCTCCTTCTTGTGGACCAACCGGCTGTTGCCGATGACCAAGCCCGCCAGGTAGACAGCCAGGTAACCGTTGCCCTTCAGCAGGAACGTGGCGCAGTAGATGATGAATACGAAGCTGATCATCAGCACCGGGTAGAGCTCCTCATTCTTCAGGTTGATGCGGTTCATCAGCCATACCGCCGCCTTGCCCAGCAGGAAACCTGCCGCCCCGCCCACGGCGAATTGCAGGACGAGGGACGTGGCAATGTCGGCTGCCGACAAGTCGCCCGACTGGATGCACTGAATGAGGAGGATGGTCAGCAGGTAGGCCATGGGGTCGTTGCTGCCGCTCTCCAGTTCCAGCATGGGGCGCAGGTTGTGGCGCAGGTTGATGCGTTGGGTGCGCAGGATGTTGAACACCGATGCCGAGTCCGTGGACGACATGGTGGCGGCCAGTAGCAGCGAACCCAGCAGGCTGAAGCCAATCTCGGTGTGCTGCCAACCGGAGATGAAGTAGATGAACAGTCCCGTGAGGGCTGTGGTCAGCAGCACGCCTACGGTGGACAGCATGATGCCCGGCACGGCCACCGGGCGGATGTCCGACAGCTTAGTGTCCATGCCTCCGCTGAATAGGATGATGCTCAAGGCAATGGTGCCGATGTATTGCGCTTGTGTGGCATTGTCGAACTGGATGCCCACTCCGTCGGTGCCGAACAGCATGCCTGCCACGAGGAACATCAACAAAGTCGGGATACCGAACCGGTATCCCGTCTTACTGATAAGGATGCTGCCGAAGATGAGCAAAGAACCTACCAGCAGTCCGATTTCCAAAGATATGTTCATACGCGCCGCAGGGGATTAATGGTAGAACTCCACTACCAGTCCTACCGTGCCGTGGTGCGTGATGCCATCTTCGCCAAAATCTACCTTGTTCTCGCGGGCCAGCCAGCCCAATGCGGCGTAAAAGTCGGGCACGGAGAGTCCCGTGGCCTGTTGCAGTTCTTCCACGTCCCAGACGTGTTTGTCGTGATTGGCGTCCATCGTGTTCCAGATGGCGCCTGCATTCAGTCCGATTTGAATCTTGTCCATAAAGTTTGTCGATTTATAAGTTAATACAGTATTCTTGTGGCAAAGATAAGGAACTTTGGCTGGAAATCTTACATTCTGCTGCACGATATTTGTGTTCCGTTTTTACTTTTTTATCATTTGGCGGGATTGATTTGACCTTTGCAGGCTTTCCACAGGTGTCCTGCGTGGAGGGAATCGGAATTTTAGAACATTTATGGCGCGAAATATAGGACTGTCGTTTCAGGAGGATTGCATTACTTTGCGTCCGAATCAAACGAAAGATTTGTTTATGGAAAACGATTTGGATAAAATGCCCGACGGCAAGAATTCTCCAGGATTGTATAGTGACGGGCAGATAACGCTCATTGAGAGCTTGCAGGACGTGGAGCGTGGGGATGCCGCCAAGTTGGAGCATTTCGTGTTCATCCTGTGCTTGCGCGGCCATGCGGCCATCAGTATCGACGGGCGGTCGTACAACCTCTATCCTGACAACGTCCTGATTTGTCATCCCAATATCGTGCTGGGGGAAAGCATGAGCAGCATGGACTTCGAATTCCGCGGCGTCGTGCTCTCCAAGGACTACCTGCAACGCTTGCCGCTGGTCAGCACTGACAATATGTGGGACGTGATGATGTTCTTCGAGAAGGCACCCGTCCTGTCGCTCACTCCCGATGAGGTGAAGGACTTCTGTCGCTATTACGACTTGATTCGCCCGCGCTTGGCGGACACGCACCTTCGTTACCGCGAGGAACTGTTGAGTGCGTTGTTGACGGCGCTTCTCTATGAACTCAGCAATATCATCAGCCGTTTTGCCGACTTCCGTCC
>JAHLFO010000034.1 GCA_018883785.1 Candidatus Bacteroides intestinipullorum | reverse complement strand
AAATAATCCCGGTACCTATTGCAAGTATCGGGATTATTTCATAAATTGCGGCTCAAAAATCAACGTCTTATTGACAAAATGTAATCGACCCCATGAAAATGACCCTTAGCAACCAACTGCCCCCTTACCCGGCCTTCGTCGAAGGCATCCGGCGGGCACCCGACCGTGGCTACACCCTCAACCCCGCGCAGACTGCCACGGCCCTGAAGAACGCCCTGCGCTACATCCCCAACGAACTGCACGAACAACTGGCGCCCGAATTCCTCGAAGAACTCCGGACCCGGGGCCGCATCTACGGCTACCGCTTCCGTCCGGCGGGCGACCTCAAGGCACGGCCCATCGACGAGTACCGGGGACGGTGCATCGAGGGCAAGGCTTTCCAAGTGATGATAGACAACAACCTGGCCTTCGACGTCGCGCTCTATCCCTACGAACTGGTGACTTACGGCGAGACGGGACAGGTCTGCCAGAACTGGATGCAGTACCGCCTCATCAAGATGTATCTCGAGGAACTGACGCAGGACCAGACCTTGGTCGTGGAGAGCGGACACCCGCTGGGCCTGTTCCGCTCGCACCCCGACGCACCGCGCGTCATCATCACCAACGCCCTGATGGTGGGACTGTATGACAACCAGGAGGACTGGCACACGGCCATGCAATTGGGTGTGGCCAACTACGGGCAGATGACCGCCGGAGGCTGGATGTACATCGGGCCGCAAGGCATCGTCCACGGCACGTTCAACACGCTGCTCAATGCCGGACGCCTGAAGCTGGGCATCCCGCAGGACGGCAACTTGCGGGGAAGGCTGTTCGTGTCGTCCGGCCTGGGCGGCATGAGCGGTGCGCAACCCAAGGCTGCCGAGATGGCGGGTGCGGCGGCCATCATCGCCGAGGTGGACAGTTCGCGCATCGACACGCGCCTCCGCCAAGGCTGGGTGGGCGGCGTGACAAGAGACATCCCCGAAGCCTTCGACCGGGCGCACGAAGCCATGCGGGAGGGCCGACCTTTCTCCATCGCCTACCATGGCAACATCGTCGACCTGCTGGAATATGCCGTGCGGAACGACATACACATCGACCTGCTGTCCGACCAGACCTCGTGCCACGCGGTGTACGAAGGCGGCTATTGTCCCGCAGGGCTGACCTTCGACGAGCGGACACGGATGCTGCACGAAGACGCAGCCCGGTTCCGGGGCTTGGTGGACACCAGTCTGCAACGGCATTACGCGGCCATCCGTACACTGGTGGGGCGCGGCACGTATTTCTTCGACTACGGCAATTCGTTCATGAAGGCCGTCTACGACGCCGGCGTGAAGGACATTGCCCGAGGCGGCGACCCGAAGCAGGGCTTCATCTTCCCCAGCTACGTGGAGGACATCATGGGCCCGGAACTCTTCGACTACGGCTACGGCCCCTTCCGCTGGGTATGCCTCAGCGGGCGGCACGAAGACCTGGTGAAGACCGACCGGGCGGCACTCTCTTGCATCGACCCCAACCGGCGGGCGCAGGACCGCGACAACTACAACTGGATTCGCGATGCGGAGCAGAACCACCTCGTCGTGGGCACGCAGGCACGCATTCTCTACCAAGACGCCGAAGGACGCCTGCGCATCGCGCTGAAGTTCAACGACATGGTGCGGCGCGGCGAGGTAGGACCCATCATGCTGGGGCGCGACCACCACGACGTGAGCGGCACCGACTCGCCGTTCCGCGAGACGGCCAACATCAAGGACGGGAGCAACATCATGGCCGACATGGCCGTGCAGTGCTTTGCCGGCAACTGCGCAAGAGGAATGAGCCTCGTGGCCCTACATAATGGCGGCGGCGTGGGCATCGGCAAAGCCATCAACGGCGGCTTCGGCATGGTGTGCGACGGCTCGGAGCGCGTCGACCGTATTCTCCGGCAAGCTATGCTGTGGGACGTGATGGGCGGGGTGGCCCGCCGCTCGTGGGCCCGCAACCCGCACGCCATGGAGACGGCGGACGAGTTCAACCGCACGCACGCCGACGACTACTGCATCACGATGCCTTATGTGGCCGACGAGGCGCTGATTGAGAAATGTATAGGAGCTGCTAAATAGGAATTTAGTGGCCGAAGGCCGCAATGATTAATGATAAATGGTTAATGGTTAATACGTAGCAAAAGGAACCATGCACAAGCCTATTAACCATTTATCATTAACCATTAACCATTGTGCGCTTCGCGCACATAAATTATCATTTAACAACCAAAGACATGAATAGAATATTTTCCAACATGGCAGCCGCCGCGCTCTTGCTTTTGGCGGCTTGTGCCGGACAGCCTGATGAAAAGACGGCTTCCGGACTCTATCCTGCCGACTTTCGCACAGAGGTGGACGGCAAGCGCACCGATCTCTACACGCTGACGAACAGCCAAGGCATGGAAGTGTGCATCACCAACTATGGCGGACGCATCGTCTCGCTGATGGTACCCGACCGTGAGGGTGTCATGCGCGATGTGGTTCTGGGTTTCGACTCCATCGGCAGCTACTTGAAATATCCCACGGATTTTGGCGCCACCATCGGTCGTTATGCCAACCGCATCGGCCATGGTCGCCTGACCATCGACAGTGTGGATTACCAGTTGCCTGTCAATAACTACGGCCACACCTTGCATGGAGGTCCTCATGGATTCCAATACTGTGTGTTCGATGCCCAGCAGTCCGATGACCACACGTTGCGCCTAAGCTATTTGTCCAAGGATGGCGAAGAAGGCTTCCCTGGAAACCTGACCTGTCAAGTCACCTTCACGCTGACTGATGACAATGCGTTGGATATTCGTTATACTGCCCAGACAGACCGTCCAACGGTGGTGAACATGACCAACCATTCTTACTTCAACCTCGATGGCGACCCTTCGCGGGACAACTCCGACTATCTGCTGACCATTGATGCCGACAGCTATACGCCCGTGGATAGCACTTTCATGACCACTGGTGAAGTATTGCCGGTAGAAGGCACGCCGATGGACTTCCGCCAAGCTACGGCCGTGGGTGCCCGCATCAACGAAGATTTCCTCCAACTCAAGAACGGTTTGGGTTATGACCACAACTGGGTGCTCAACACTCGTGGCGATGACACCCGCCCTTGTGCCACGCTCTTTTCACCCCGCACGGGCATCCGTCTACAGGTCTATACCAATGAACCTGGCATTCAGGTGTATGCCGGCAATTTTCTAGATGGGACGCTCCGGGGCAAACGGGGTATTGCTTACGGTCATCGCGCTTCTGTCTGCTTGGAGACGCAGAAGTATCCCGACACGCCCAACAAACCCCAGTGGCCTTCTGCCCTCCTGCGTCCCGGAGAGCAATATGACAGTCATTGCATCTTCAAGTTTTCAATAGGGAAATAATAAGAATAAAAAGAGGAAGGCGGAGGCAGACGGACAAGGGATTTATAGGCGCATTCCCAACGCCTTCTCCTCTGCCGCCTCCATGATCTCCCGCTCGCCCGGGCCCTTGTCGTTGATGCCACAGAGGTGCAGGATGCCGTGGATGATGACGCGGTGCAGCTCGCGGTCGTAGTCGCCTCCGGCAAATTGCTCGGCATTGGTGCGCACCGTGTCCAGGCTGATGAAGAGATCCCCGTTCAGGCGGTTGCCCTCGCAGTAGTCAAAAGTGATAATGTCCGTGTAATAATCGTGTTGCAGGTATTGCCGGTTTACCTCGAGGATCTTCTCGTCCGAGCAGAAAATATAGGCAATCTCGCCCACACGCTTGCCGTAGCTTTGCGCCACGGCCTTAATCCATTCGGTGGTTTTCCGTTGCTGTATGGCGGGCATTTCCACGCCGTCTGTCTGGTAAGTAATCATGTCGTTTTATTAGAAGAAGAATAAGTAACTGATGAAGATGGCCGCCAGGATGCCCGACAGGTCGGCTATCAGTCCGCACGTCACTGCATTGCGCGTCCGGGTGATGCCTACGCTGCCGAAGTACACGGCCAGAATGTAGAACGTGGTGTCCGAGGCGCCACGTGCTACGCAACTCAGGCGGCCCACGAACGAATCGGCTCCGTATTGCGTCATTGTGTCAATCATCAGGCCGTTGGCCGCGCTGCCGCTCAGGGATTTCATCAGGGCGGTGGGCAGGGCGCCAACGAAGCTGGTGTCGATGCCACACAGAGCCACCACCCATTCGATGCCGCCTACCAGCAAATCCATTGCTCCCGAAGCCCGGAATACGGCAATACCCACCAGGAAAGCGACCAGGTAGGGGATGATGCGCACGGCGGTGCCGAATCCTTCTTTAGCTCCTTCGATGAAGGCGTCGTAAACATTCGTCCGTTTCCACAATCCCCACACGATGAACAACAGGATGATGCTGAACAGGATGATGTTGGCCGTCAGGGTGGAGTAGGGCCCCATCTCGTCACGTCCCACCTGGACGAATACCCAGATGAGTGCCGCGAAGAACACGCTGATGCACCCGGCCAGAATCAGGATGGGCTTGCAAAGCAGGTTGATGCGTTGGCTGAGGCTGACGGTCAGTATGCCCACGGTGGTCGAGATGGCTGTGCTCAGCAGGGTGGGGATGAAGATGTCCGTCGGTTGTGCTGCTCCTAGCTGTGCACGGTACATCATGATGCTGACGGGTATCAGGATGAGGCCCGATGTGTTGATCACCAGGAACATGATCATCGGATTGGTGGCCGTGTCCTTCTTCGGGTTCAGCTCTTGAAGCTCTTTCATCGCCTTCAGTCCCAAGGGGGTGGCGGCATTGTCCAGCCCCAGCATGTTGGCCGAGAGGTTCATGAAGATGGACCCCATGGCCGGATGCCCCTTGGGAATGTCCGGGAAGAGGCGGCAGAACACAGGGCTGAGCCAACGGGACAAGGCATTGATCATCCCGCTCTTTTCCCCGATCTTCATGATGCCCATCCAGAGGGACAACAGGCCGGTCAGCCCCAATGAGATTTCAAAAGCGTTCTTCGACGAAGAGAACGTGGAATTCACCAGCTCGGTGAAGATCTCCGTATCACCCAGGAACAGCAATTTGCTCAACGCCACCAAGAAAGCGATGACGAAGAAGGCCACCCAGATATAGTTCAGTACCATTGTTGGCGGTTAGTGATGAGCGGTTAATATTCCGGCTCGTTGGCCAGGTTCCACATGTTCAGGAAGGCGGCGCGGGTGATGTCCGTCAGCTTCTCCCAGTTGATTCGCTCTGCATGGTCCGATGGCTGGTGATAGTCCGGGTGCCCGTCCGTGTGATACCAGATGACGGGGATGTCCAGCAGGGCAAACGAAGCATTGTCGCTGCCGCCCACGGGGCGGTCCCAGGCGCGGTAGTCCGGTTCCAGCTTCAGGCCGTGCTCCTTGATTGCGTCTTTCAGCCATTGGTCGAAGACCGGATGCGACTCCGTGTAGAAATAAACCACGTGACGGGGTTGCTCGGGCTTGTTGTTCCGTCCGATCATGTCGAAGTTCAGGTAGCCTTTGATTTGTTTTGCGAAAGGGCACGTTTGGAGGAAGTATTTGGAGCCCAAAAGTCCTTTTTCCTCTCCGTCCCAAAAGGCGAAGATGACGTTGCGCAACGGCTTCTGGCCTGCCGTGGCAAAGGCTCGTGCTATCTGCAAGGCCGCCGATACGCCCGAGGCATTGTCGTCCGCCCCGTTGTAGATCTGGTCTCCTGCCAAAGTCGGGTCACAACCCAGGTGGTCGAAGTGCGCCCCGATGACTACATATTCATCCGCCCGCTGTCCGGGAATCCAGCCCAGGACATTGGCCAGCTGCAGGCTGCGGTGCGTGCCTTGCTTCAGCTTCGCCAGGGAGTCTGGGTGTACCTGCCAGCGTCCTTTCTGTTGCCGCTCCACGGCGCATGCCTCGAACGGTTGGAAATACGTGTCGCCGGTCAGTGGCCGTATACCCGCCTCTTTCAGTTCCGAGGCCAGGTAACGTGCCACGATGCGCGATTCCCGTTGTCCGGCTTCCCGTCCCAGCAGGTTGTCGTCTGCCAGGAATTCCACGATGGCTTCCGCCTTGTCTTGGTTGATGCTTTGCAATCCTTTCTCTACGGGCGATTGTGCCTGCACACCCAGCGAGGCCGCAAGGAGGCAGCAAGCTCCCACAATTCTCTTGTACATATCGTTTGTTTTTATAAGGCAATGGTTTGGTTTGCAAATGTAGGAAATACTTTTAGATTAAACAATCCGGGGCTTCAATTTCTATCGCCGGTGTCGTTCGTTGTTCTCGTAGTTTCAGCGGCTTTTCCGTGCCAATCTGTCCGCGTCCGGTCCTCGTTGCGGAGGACTCCAGTCCTTGCAGCCGAGGACTCGAGTCCTTCTACTGGGAGGACTGCAGTCCTTGGCTTGGAGGACTGGGCAAGCAATCGTTTGCTGCCCATTGCTTTGCTCCATCGTTTGTAGGTTATTCTTTTATTTCCTACATTTGCGCACAGATTTTTTAGCACCCATAACCGATGTCCTCTGAGAAAATACAAGCATGTCCTCCCCAGGCTACTGAGACCGCCTTTCGCGCTGCGGCTATCCAAAGCGAACTGGAAACTTGCGTTAACCCCGAGAAGCGCGAATACCTGCCCCGCTTCTTCAAGACGGGCAAGGGAGAGTATGGCGAGGGCGACCAGTTTCTGGGCGTTGTCGTCCCGGATGTCCGTCGGGTGGCCAAGGCGCACAAGGACGAATCTTTGGCCGTGGCGGGCTGTCTCTTGCAAAGCCCTTGGCACGAGTGCCGCCTCTGCGCCCTGCTGATGTTGGTTGAGCGCTTCAGGAAAGCCACTTCGGCAGAACGCCAAGAGATTTTCGACTTCTACCTGGCGCATACGGTTCGCATCAATAATTGGGATTTGGTAGATCTCAGTGCGCCTTACATCGTGGGCGAATATCTGGTGGACAAACCGCGCTCTGTACTTCGCGTTTTGGCTCAAAGCTCCCTGTTGTGGGAGCGGCGCATTGCCGTGGTGGCTACACATGCCTTTATCCGCCGGGACGATTTTGGCGATATCTTGTCGCTTGCTACCTTTTTCCTGGATACGGAAGGGCTGATTCTAAAGCCCGGTGCCCGTCGCAAGACCACGTCCATGCACGACCTGATGCAGAAGGCTTTGGGGTGGATGTTGCGTGAGGTGGGCAAGCGGGATATCTCTACATTGACGGCTTTCCTTGATACTTTTTCGGCCAGGATGCCGCGCACGATGCTCCGTTATGCCATAGAAAGGTTCTCGCCCGAGGAAAGGAAGAAATATATGGGAAGATAATTCCTTGAGGAAACGCCCCGACATTTAATAAACTTTGTCTCCGGGTGGGAGAGAAGTGTCTTCGTCCATGTCCGCCATTTGCGCCAACAGGCTGGGATCGCTCGTCTTGGCCCCCAGCTTTTGCAGTTTGTCGCACGTCTTGATGATGCTCTGTCCTTTGTCCAAGAGCTTCTTTTCGCCCTCGTTGTAGGCCTTGGAGGCATTGTCCAGCGCTTTGCCGATGGCTTCGTATTTCTTCATGAACTGGCTCACCCGGTTCAGCATCTCGTTGGCCAGGGCAAACACTTTTTCGTGATTCTGTGCTTGGGCGATTTGTGTCCATGTCAGGTTGATGATGCGCAGGGCGGCGAAGAGCGTCTGTTCGTCGGCAATGAATACGTTTTTGTCCATCGCCTTGCGCCATAGGTCGGGCTGTTCGTTAAGGGCAGTCCACAGGGCACCCGTGTGAGGTACAAACATAATGACATAGTCCATCTTTACCTTGGGCGGCTGGATGTAGGAGGAGTAATCCTTGGCCGACAATTCTTTCACGTGGTTTTGTAGGCTTGCGATGTGTGCCTTGAGGTATTGCTGTCGTTCCTCCTCGTTCTCCGCATTGACATAATCCATGAAGGCCGTGAGCGATACCTTGGAGTCGATGATGACCTCGCGCCGCTGATCCAGGTGCAGGATGACATCCGGACGCAAAGTGTTACCCCCGTCCGACTTGACCGCCTCGCCTTGCGCATTGCGTATCACCGCCTGTGTGTCATAATGTATGCCGCGCGTCAGCCCTTGTGCCTCCAGCAATTCGTCCAGCACAGTCTCTCCCCAGTCGCCTTGCACCTTGCTGCCGTGTTTGAATACCCGAGTCAGTTCTTCGGTGCTCTTCTGTGCGGCCAGGCTTTGGCGTATCATGTGCTCGATGTGCGTCCGCATTTCGCTGCTCATGGAGGTCTGCTTCAATGTGTTGTCCTCCATCGCCTTTTTCATTTGGTCGATGGTCTCGCGCAAAGGGTTGACAATCTGCCCCAGGTTGGTGCTGCTTTGCGCTTCAAACTCCTTCTGGCGTTGTTTCAGCAAGTCGTCCGTGGCCGTCTGCACCTGCATTCGCATCGTTTTCAAGGTCTCGTCGAAACGGGTTTGCAGGGCTGCCATGCTTTCCTTGTGGCGTACCTCCTGTGCGGCCAGTATGGCTTGGGCTTGCGTCTTCTCGTTTTCCACTTGCGCCTTCAGCACTTCCGTCTGTGTCAGCAGGGTCTGACGTCTATTCCGTGCGATGAGGTTACCGATCAATACGCCTGCGATGAGGCCGATGAGGGTTGCGAAGATGATTTCCATAGGGTTATATGCGTTTATGGGCTGTTGCTCGTTTATACATCCTGCAAACATAAAGTTTTTGAGGTATATATCCAAGCGTGCGGGTGGAAAATCCGTATTCGAGGTACTTCTATCCGTGGTCCGGGTATTGGCCGGAATAAATGTAATGGCTACTTTTGCACCGGAATAGAAAAGTTAACAGAATAGGCCAAAAATATGGTAAATACAAATGATATTTCCCCCGTAAAGACCTCAGAACGCTTCATCATTCTTGATGCCCTGCGCGGTTTTGCTCTGCTGGGTATCTGTATGGCAAATTTCCCGGAATTCTCCCTTTATACATTCCTGTCTCCGGAAGCTGCGGCCTCCATGTCTACAGCGGTACAGGACAAGATAACTCGTTATTTGCTGTACATCTTTGTTGATGGCAAGTTCTACACATTGTTCTCTTTGCTGTTCGGCATCGGCTTCTCCATCATTATCCGCAATGCGGAACGAAAGGGGGTAAACGGATTTCGTATCTTCTACCGTCGTATGGGGATGCTGATGCTGTTCGGTTTGCTGCACCTGATGTTCATCTGGAGTGGTGACATCCTGTTGCTTTATGCCTTGTTGGGGATGTTGCTTCCACTTTTCCGACAGATGCCGGATAAGAAACTGCTTGGGTGGGCATTGTTCTTTCTTATCCTGTCGATTGGTGTAGACTTGGTGTGCGAAATAACTCGTACAAATCTGGCGCTCCCGTTCATTCGCTTGCAGGAAACCTATTGTGCGGAATATGGCATCAACGGAACCAACTTTGCCTATTGGCTGCACGATGCGGAAGATTATGGCACGGTATTCCAGTTCCTTGTGCAAGGGGCTTGTGTAAGGATGCAGGAGTTCATCATAGGAAACCGTTATTTCAAAGTATTGGGCTTGTTCCTTGTAGGCTTTTATATAGGCAGGAATCGTATCTATGCCGATTTGGAGGGCAGAAAGAATCTGTTGGTGAAAGTCTGTCGGTTGGGTTTGATCATAGGTCTGCCTTGTTCGCTCCTGTATGCTTGGAGCAGCATGGGCGGACATCCTTTGAGCGACACCCTGCACAGCCTGTTCTATTTTATCAGCGTTTATCCGCTCGGCTTCGCCTATGCCGCAGGTTTATGCCTTTTGTATTTACGAGTAAAAAGCCTGTCTATATGGAAATGGCTGGCGGCACCTGGACGAATGGCATTGACAAACTACATCGGGCAGTCCGTCATCGGCATGTTCCTATTTTATGGCATCGGTTTGGGATGGGGCAGCACGATTGGGCTGCTTCAGACGGAGGTAATCGTGCTGGCGGTCTTTTTGTTTCAGATGCTGTTCAGTCGGTTGTTGCTTTCCGAGTTCAAATTTGGTCCGTTGGAGTGGATATGGCGGATGCTGACCTATGGGAAATGGCTGGCCATAAGATAAAGTTGAGCACTTGCGAAACTCAAGTTCGGAGTTTACTTGCAAGTCATATTCCTGTATTCCGAGGGGGAAACACCGCAATGTTTCTTGAAATAACGTCCAAAAACAGATTGGTCCGGGAAATGTAGCCTATAGGCAATTTCTTTGATGCTGAGTTTTGTTAGCCGCAAACTATGCTGGGCTTGTAGCAGAGTGAAAGTTTCTATCCATTGGATGGCGGTACGTCCCGATTGTGCTTTAACAATGGATGACAAATAATTCGGGGAGAGGTGTTGCTCTTTGGCGTAAAAGGCAACAGACTTTATGGGCCTGTTTGGCCAATGCCGTGCGTTTGTTTAACATCTCGACATCCTGCTCTATACGTTGATATTGCATTTTATCCAAGAGCACGCAGGGATGAGAACGAATGGCGAAGCGCTCCACTGCAGGAATGTTCGACAGGGCTGGCTGGATGGCATCCAGTTCGCCCTCCATGAGATAACCTTCTATATCGTCGCTATGGCACACGATATTTTAGTAGATGACAAAATATAAATTATGTTGTTATATGCCTAATTATTAGGTGTTTATATTTGCAAAAGTCCCTAAGAATCAGTATCTTTAAAGAAAAGTTTGCTCGCTTTTTCGTATGAAGACAACTGACTTTAAGGACTTGGGCAAAGTTAACCAAATCCTTCCGATTATGCAAGAACATTTTGGGAAATCGATGAATCTGGCCCGCATAAAGTTTATGGCTTTCATGCTCCA
>JAHLFO010000033.1 GCA_018883785.1 Candidatus Bacteroides intestinipullorum | reverse complement strand
ATGTGGTAGAGCGACATTTCGTTGCCTTCGGCCTCTTGGCGTGCCTCGTCGGAGTTGAGCACGTCGTAGGGGCGGGAAGCCACCCGCTCCACCAGCTCGCGCGGGGGGCGCAAGCCTTTAAAGGGTCTGATGGTTGCCATACGCGCTCCTCTTTACTTATTTACGCGGAAGCGTTCGCATCCGTCCTTGAGGAAGCCGACAATCTGTCGTGCGGCGGCGATGCCAGCATTGATGTTGGCCTCGGCTGTCTGGGCGCCCATCTTTTTGGGGGTAGAGAAGTAGCGGCCTTGGGCCGTCTGCTCGAAATCGGCATTGCGGACGGGCATGATGTCGGTCATATACTTCAAATCCGTGCGTTCGGCCAAGAGCTTGAGCAAGCCTTCCTCGTCAATGACCTCTTTGCGGGCGGTGTTGATGAGGATGCCACCTTTAGGCATGCGGCTCATCAAATCATAGCCGATGGAGCCTTTCGTTTCGGGAGTGGCAGGGATGTGCAGGGAGACGATGTTGCATTGCGCATAGAGGTCTTCGGCTTTTTCCACGGGTGTGATGCCGTCTTGCTTCATGGCCTCCACGGCTGCCGGGAAGGCATCGTAAGCCAAAATGTCCATGCCGAAGCCTTTGGCGATACGGGCGACGTTGCGTCCTACATTGCCATAAGCGTGTATACCCAGTGTTTTGCCTTTCAGCTCCGTGCCAGACGTGCCGTTGTAAAGGTTGCGCACGGCCATCACCATCAAGCCAAAAGCCAATTCGGCTACGGCGTTGGAGTTTTGTCCGGGCGTATTCATTACGCATACACCGTGAGCGGTGGCGGCGGCAAGGTCCACGTTGTCATAGCCGGCTCCTGCGCGGACAACGATCTTCAATTGTTTAGCAGCATCAAGCACCTCGGCGTCCACCACATCGCTGCGGATGATGAGGGCGTCGGCGTCGGCTACTGCTGCGAGCAGTTTTGTTTTTTCACCATATTTCTCCAGCAGGGCCAGTTCATAACCGGCTGCTTCTATCTCTTTGCGGATGCCGTCCACGGCTACTTTTGCGAACGGCTTATCGGTTGCGACTAATACTTTCATAATGGTTAATGGTTAATGATTAATTGACAATTGACAATTGACAATTAGGGAGACGGGTTATTTCCGAAACGATAATTGTCAATTGTCAATTTTCAATTGTTTTTAGTGCTTGCGTTCAAACTCCTGCATGCAGTCCACGAGGGCTTTCACGCTTTCCAGTGGCATGGCGTTGTAGCACGAGGCGCGGAAGCCGCCTACGCTACGGTGTCCCTTGATGCCCACCATACCGCGTTCTGTGGCGAAAGCCAGGAATTCGGCTTCCAGCTCCTTGTATTCCGGAGCCATCACGAAACAGATATTCATGCGCGAGCGGTCTTCCTGTACGGCTGTGCCTTGGAAGAGCTTGTTGCGGTCAATCTCGCCGTAGAGCAGTTCGGCGCGTTCGTTGGCGCGGCGGTTCATTTCGGCAATGCCTCCCTGAGCCTTGATCCAGCGGAGAGTTTGCAAGGCGGCGTAGATGGGGACTACAGGCGGCGTGTTGAACATCGTCCCGGCGTCAACGTGCGTTTTGTAATTCAGCATCGTGGGGATAGTTCTGCTGACTTTGCCCAAAGCATCTTCCTTGACGATGACAAAGGTCACGCCAGAGGGAGCCAGGTTCTTTTGCGCACCACCATAGATGCAGATATACTTGGATACGTCCACGGGGCGGGAGAAGATGTCGGACGACATGTCGCCTACCAAAGGTACGTTTACATCGGGATCGGCCTTCAGCTCGGTGCCGAAGATGGTGTTGTTGGTCGTGATATGGAAGTAGTCCGCATCAGCGGGTACGGTATAGTCTTTGGGGATGAAAGTGTAGTTGGCATCAGCTGACGAGGCTACTTCTACCACTTCGCCAAATCCTTTGGCTTCTTTCATTGCCTTCTTGGCCCAAGTGCCTGTGTTGAGGTAGGCGGCCTTGTGCTCTAGGAAGTTGTAAGGCACCATACAGAATTCCAAGCTGGCACCACCGCCCAAGAAGAGGACGCTGTAGCCGTCGGGGATCTGGAGCAGCTCCTTGAACAGGGCGCGTGCCTCGTCCACTACGGGCTGGAAGTCCTTGGCGCGGTGGCTGATTTCCATCAGTGAAAGGCCTGAGCCGTTATAGTCCAGGATGGCTTGGGCTGTCTTCTCGATCACCTCGCGGGGTAAAATAGAGGGTCCCGCATTAAAGTTATGTTTCTGCATAGGTTAAATTGGTTTTAGTTCGACAATCGGTTCATTGTTTGTCGCGTTACGACAGGGCGAAGTTACGGATTTATTTCGTCAAACCAAATCTTTCCTGCTGTTTTTTCACTAAATGTGCATATTTTCCTATCGTTTTATTTGTAGATGGGCGGTTTTTGCTCCAATTTGTTATGTATGGATGTCAGCGTCCGGTTGCGGGTTACACTTTGTCTACCAAAATGTTTAGCCGCATCCGGACTGTTACTTTTCTGGTATAAAAACTGCATATTCATTACTTTGCTTCCTCAATGCGTGTTTTGAGCCCTTTGATCTTCTCTCCTTGTACTAGTCTGAGCGCCTGGCGCAGGCGGTCTGCACGTACGGCGGCGAGGGCAAACCGGGGCAGAACGTCTACGCGTCCCAGGTCGTCGCGCCCCAGTCCTCCTTGTTTGCAGAGGAAACCTACTACGTCGGCACGGCTTAGGCGATCGCGTTTTCCCTTACCAATATATATAGTTGCCCAAGTCGGGCGAGGGATAGGAAGAGGTGTGTCGGGCAGGGTAAACGTGGGGATGTCTTCTGCAATGTAGCCAGGTAGTGGTTCGTCCGGGCCAAGAATGAGGTAGGCCGTGCCCGTGGCAGTCCATCGGGCAGTGCGTCCGTTGCGGTGGGTGAAGGCGTCGGCCTGTGTTGGCAGGTGGTAATGAATGACGGCACCTACCCCTTCGATGTCCAGCCCGCGGGCGGCGAGGTCGGTGCAGACGAGTGCGGTGCACGTACCGTTGCGGAAGCGGTAGAGGGCGCGTTCGCGGTCGTCCTGTTCCATTCCGCCGTGGAAGGCGGCGCAGGGATAGCGTTGTTCCCGCAGGAAGCGAGCGATGCGATCCACGCTTTCGCGATGGTTGACGAAGACGAGCGACGGGGTGGTGCCTAACGTGCAGAGCAGCCGGAGCAGTGTGTCGAGCTTGTCGCGCGAGGGGGAATGCACTTGGCGGAAGGCCAGCCGCATGTCTTGTGTCCCTTCGCCAAGGAAGTTCAGGCGGAGTGCGCCCGATGTGCTGTCGTCCAGTGGCAGGAAGTCCGGAATCTCTTCGGCGTCTGTGGCCGAGAGGAGGACGCGGCGGCGTACGGCGGGCAGGGCTGCGGTGAGTTCCTTCAGTTCTTCGCGGAAGCCCAACTCGAGGCATTTGTCGAATTCGTCAATGACGAGGGTGCGCACGCTACGTGGGTCGAAGTTCTGTTTCCGTAGGTGGTCGCACAGGCGGCCCGGTGTGGCAATAATCAGAGCAGGACAGACGTCGCGCAGGCGGCGGTGTTCGTCCATAGTGGGGCGTCCGCCGTGTAGGCAGAGGGCCGGCGGTAGAGTACCCAGCGAGCGGTAGACGGCGGCGGTCTGCTGCGCCAGTTCCCGCGTGGGAGTGACGATGACGGCTTGCACGTCGGAGGTGTCTGTGGTGAGTTCCGCGGCGAGGGGCAGGAGATAGGCCAGCGTTTTTCCTGTGCCGGTGGGCGAGAGGAGGATGAGGTCGCGCCCGTCCGTCCATGCGCGGTGTGCGGCCTGCTGCATGGGGGTGAGTGCTTGCAGTCCGAGGCGGGCGAGTGTTTGCTGAATATCCATATATAATATAATAAGGAGTAAGAAAGTAAATGCCTGAAGCTTATTTTTCCATTTTTACCAGTGTCCACCGCTTGTCCGACCGCTGGTGGACGAATGTCAGTCCCAACTGTTCGCCCTCGGCGCGGATCAAGGGGACGTCTTCCTCGTAGAAACCGCTCATCAGCAGCGTGGCACCGGGATTCATGCGCGCTACGTACTGTCGCATGTCAGCCAATAGAATGTTGCGGTTGATGTTGGCCAGTACAACATCATAGGGACCCATTTCGGCCAGTATTGAGGCGTCACCCTGACACACCTGAATGTGGTCCACGCCATTCAACTCGATGTTCTCCAGTGAATTGTTGACACACCACTCGTCGATGTCCACCGCATCCACGGGGTCTGCGCCGCGCATCCTCGCTAGAATGGCCAGGATGGATGTGCCGCACCCCATGTCCAACAGGCGTTTGCCCATCAAGTCCATATCCAGCAGCTCGGACATCATTAGCCCTGTTGTCTCATGATGTCCTGTGCCGAAGGCCATGCGGGGGTTGATGACGATGTCCAGTTCGGCCTGTGGCACGTCGTGGTGGAAAGAGCTGTGCACCACGCACCGCCCACCGATGACGATGGGCTGGAAGAAGTTCTTTTCCCACTCTTCGTTCCAGTCGCGGTCTTCCGCCTCCTGCCAAGTGTAGGACAGGCGGGTGTCCTGTAGCGGAAAATCGTCCAGTGCAGCGCGCAGGGCCATCTCGTCATACGCATGGGCGGGGATGTATGCGTCCAGCAGGCCGTCTTCCTGTTCCTGGAAACTCTCGAAGCCGGCGTCGGCCAGCACGGCGCATAGCAGGTCTGTGGCTGTCTGCGAGCGCGGGGTGGGGATGAAGGTGAATTGCAAGTACTTCATAATAGTCTGATTTTTGTTGTGAATATGAATTTCTGCGATTGTTTGTTAAATATCAGCCATCCTTTGTCGGGGGTGAACATTATAATCCGTATCTTTGTTCGAGATACTGTGCAAAGGTAGGTATTTGTTTAATCACTAAAGACAGAAGGATATGAAAAAGATTGTTTTTTTATCGCTCTTGGCCTTGTGCCTCCCCTGGGGACTGATGGCGCAGGGCGTGGTGGACGACCTTTATTACGTGCCTTCCAAGAAAGACAAGGTTGAGCAGAAGAACGATACCCGCGAGACCGTCGTGGTGACTGATGCGGATCAGGTGGTAGTGAAGTCCCGGTCGCCGCAGGCCGTGCGCGCTACTGCCGGTACTACCACCGTTGTCGTGCGCGACACAGAGGGCCGCCCGATGGACGTGGACGCCTACAACCGTCGCTACGACTCATCAGACTATGATTTCACGGCGCAGGGCGACACTCTCTATGTTGACCGTCGCGAGGATGACGGGCTGGACGGACAGTGGGTGGACGGTTTCGACGGCTCGGCAGACGACTATGAGTATGCTACGCGCATCATTCGCTTCCGCAACCCACGCTATGCCATACCCGTCAGCAGCCCACTTTATTTTGACGTAGTCTACGGACTGAACACGTGGGACTGGAACGTCTACTATGACGGGCTATATGCTTACGTTTTCCCCACCTTCACCAATCGTTTGTGGTGGGATTGGCGGTTCAACTCCGTTGGCTGGTGGGGTTATCCCTACTACGGCTGGGGTTGGGGTTGGCACGGCTGGTATGACCCTTGGTATTACGGCGGCTGGGCATGGCATCATCCCTATTGGCACCATCCGTGGCATCCCGGTCCCGGCTGGGGCGCTCCCTATCCCGGCGGTACCTATGCGCACCGCCGCCTCTACGGTTCGCGCGGTGATGCGGTGCCCGGTCGTCCCGCTTCTGTCGTTAACGGGGGTAACTCTTTGCGGAGCAACAGCGTGCGCCGCGGTACAGGCTCGGGCACATCCCGCCGCGTGGTAGGCACCCGCACCGACGTCTCC
>JAHLFO010000032.1 GCA_018883785.1 Candidatus Bacteroides intestinipullorum | reverse complement strand
TTTTCATGCACCACGTGAGATGTCTCGACAAGTTCGACATGACAGATACAGAGTGCATCCATGATTAATGAATCTGCGTAAATCTGCTTCATCCGTGTCATCTGCGTGCCATCACCGATAAATTATCATTTGCAACAACATTAGAACTATGATACTCTTACACCAAATCTGGAACCAGCGCCGGCAGAACCTCTGGATATTCATCGAACTTCTGATAGCCGGCTTCTTCTTGTGGATGGTCATCGACCCCATCTATGTCCTCACCGCCAACCGCCTCATTCCCCAGGGGGGCGACACGCGCGGCATGTACGTCCTCAACCTGGGGCAGTATGACAAGAGCTTCGGCGAGTACGACCCTACGCAGGACTCCGCGCAGGTGATGTTCCGCCACTACCAGGATATTGTCCGCGCCGTGCGCACCTGCCCGGAGGTGGAGGCCTTCACCATCTCCGCCTACAGCAGCTTCCCCAATGGTATGTCGTGGAGCGGCATGGAGCTGTTCAACGAAGACTCGGTGCGCGTCCATGTGCAGCAATACCGCTTCATCCCCCTCGACGGAAGCGACCTGCCGAAGACCTACGGCATGGTGGATGTCCGCACGGGACAGCCCGTCGCCCTGCCTGCCGACTTCGCCCAGCGCCGGATGATTGCCCTCTCCGAGCGGGCCGCCCGCGACCTCTTCGGCACGACGGACGCCGTGGGGCTCACCGTCTACGAAAGCCCCGACCGGGAGGAACCGCACGAGGTGGCCGCCGTCTTCCGCAACTACAAGCACTACACCTCCGAGCAGCCCTATCCGATGGCCGTCATGTCTGAAGAGAATCTTAGTATGGCCCCGTTCACGGCTAACATCTATCACATCGTCTTCCGCTTGAAGGACGGGGTGGATGCCGACGCTTTCGAGACCCGCTTCCGGGCAGAGGTGGCCCCGCAACTGTCGCGCGGCAACTTCTACTTCGATTCGCTGAAAACCTTCGGAGACTACAGCCGACAGAATGCCCTGTCGTCCGGCGTCACCAACAAGCTGCGCCTACAATACGCGTTGGGCGGGTTTGCCCTCCTTTGCATCTTCCTGGGCATGGTCGGCACGTTCTACATCCGCGCCAACGCCCGCCGCGAGGAAGTGGGCATCCTGCGGGCGATGGGCGTAAGCCGTGCGGGCATCGTGCGCCGCTTTCTGGCGGAGTCGTGGGTGCTGGTGACGGTGGCCTATGCCCTGGCCCTGCTCGTGGTGGCCAACTACGTCTACGCTGCCGGGTTTGCCGAGGGCATCAATGCCGTGAACATCACGAAGGAGCTTGTGCCCGATCCGGCCTATCCCCAGAACCGTCCGTGGCCGCACTTCCTCAGCGTCACCGTCCTGACCTATGCCGTGCTGCTGCTGACGGCCCTCGTCGGGACGTGGATACCCGTGCGCCGTGCGGCGCGGATATTGCCCGTGGATGCGTTGCGCGATGAATAACGAAGTACCTCGAAGGGTCATGCATGGGGTATCACGAGGGGTCATGCATAGGGTATCACGAGGGGGCATGCATGGGGTACCTCGAGGGGTCATGCATGGGGTATCTCGAAGGGTCATATATGACCATTGTCAAAGGGTCACAGTGACTGTTGTCAAAGGGTCACAGTGACTGTTACCGAAGGGTATCAACTAATAAACTTATAAACTCAAAACAATATGCTTAAACTCTACTTGAAACAAGCCTGGACCCTGCTGCGGCAGAACCCGTTGTTCAGCGGCCTGTACATTGCGGGCACCGGGCTGGCCATCGCCATGACCATGATTGTGGCGGAGATTTACTACGTGAAGCTTGCACCCGTCTACCCGGAGGCGAATCGCAGCCGGACGCTGTACCTGACCCACGCCAGTTTCACCAACGGGCGCAGCACCTATAACTCTGCCTTGTCCTACCCGGCCTTGCAGGACTGGGCGCTGCACTTCGAGAACGCGGAGGTTATCTCGGCCCAATACAGATCCTGGAAGATAACAGGTAATGCCTACATCCAGCCAGCCGACCGTAGCGGCGACTTCCAGCCGCAAATCAAGTTGGTGGATCCGGCTTTCTTCCGCATCTATGCCTTCCGCTTCCTGGAGGGGAATTCCTTCACGGACAGCGACCTGCAGAGCGGCATCCGCACGGCAGTCATCACGGACGACCTGGCGCGGCGGCTCTTCGGCACCACCGAGGGCGTGGTGGGGCAGTCGTTCAGCCTCAGTTACATCCCCTACCGGGTGTGCGGCGTGGTGCGGGGCGGCAGCTTCCTCACGTCGCAGTCCTACGCGCAGGTTTATTTGCCGTATTCGGTGGCTGACGGATACCGTAAGAGCCCGTCCGACCTTTTCCCCTACGTCGGCAACTTCAGTCTGACCTTCCTGGTGAAGGACGACGCGCAGGCAGAGGCATTACGGACCGAGGTGAAGGACGTGACGCGGCGCCTTAACCTGGAACACGCGGGGCAGTGGAAGATGGACCTGTGGGAACAGCCCACTACCCATGCCCTCAGCGTCTTCCAGCAAAGCCCACAGCAGGAGTTCGACTTCTGGGCCAAGGTGCGCTATTTCGGCCTCATGCTTCTCGTCCTCCTGCTAGTGCCCGCCCTCAACCTGAGCGGCATGATAGCCAGCCGCATGGAGATCCGCCTGGCCGAGATGGGTGTGCGCAAGTCCTTCGGCGCAGGACGTGGCAAGCTGTTGGGGCAGGTGATGTGGGAGAACCTGCTGCTCACGCTCCTGGGCGGTGTGTTGGGATTGGTCATTGCCTGGCTGGCCATCTATGTAGGCCGCGAATGGCTGTTCTTCTTGCTGGACGACTTCACAAGGTCTGTCCCCGAGGGCGCCAATGCCTACGTTAGCGCTGAGATGCTGTTTGCCCCGCTGGTGTTCTTGTGCGCTTTCCTGCTGTGCGTGGTGCTCAACCTGCTGTCCGCCCTGCTGCCGGCGTGGCTGTCGCTCCGCAAACCCATTGTTTATTCATTGTATGAAAGGAGGTAAATCATGTTCAGACTGATACTCAAGACCCTTTGGACCCGCCGCAAGCGCAATGGCTGGCTGCTGGCCGAACTCATCCTGGTGGCCGTATTGTCATGGGCCATCTTCGACCCCGTCATCGTGGTGACGCACGACCGTATGCTCCCCCTGGGCTACGAGGCCGACCGCCTCTGCCTCGTTTCCATGGATGTGTTGCAACCCTCGGCGCCGGGCTACGACTCCTTGTCCGCCGAATCCGGCGCCTTGATGGAATCTTATCTCCACCTCGTAGACCGTGTGCGGCAGTACGCCGATGTAGAGCAGGCCACGCCCCTGATGGGCTTCAGCTATCCCGGCTCGGATGGCAGCATGTCGAGTTCCTATCAGGCGGAGGGCGACACGGCACAGAACGGTACCAATGTCTATGTCGTGCCGTTCCTGCCCCACACCCATTTCTTCGAGACCTACGGCTTCCATCCCGGCAAGGGCCTGTCCCCCGCCGAACTGTCCGACTATGCCTACGGGGCGACCGATGTGGTGATGGACGAGAACACCTTGGACTATCTGTTCCACACCGACGACCCGCGCCACAAGCGCCTGTGGGAGTACGATGAGGAAGACACTACCTATATCAATATAATAGGTACTGTAGGTTCGGTCAAGTTCTTTAGCGACCAACGTCCCATTCCTCTCATTTTCCAACCTAGCAAGGCTGAAGACATGGCTCGCGACTACATGCCCGCCGATGCCCGCATCCTCATCCGCCTGAAGGAGGGCGTCAGCATGGACCGTTTCCTGCACGCCTTCAAGCCTTGGATGCTCCAGAACCTGCGGGCAGGCAACCTCTATGCCCGCGACCTCCAGACCTATCGCGAGGGCATCGCCAAGAGCGAGGCATGGAGCTCCACACCCATCTATCGGCGCAACCTGCTGGTGGCCGTGTTCTTCCTGGTGAACCTCTGCCTGGGCGTGGTGGGCACCTTCTGGCTCCAGACCCGTACCCGCCGCGAAGAAGTGGGGGTGATGCTGTCCTTCGGCGCGACGCCAGGGCACATCGTCCGTCTGCTGCTGGGCGAGGGCGCGGTGTTGACCACGCTGGGCACGCTCATCGGCTGCTTCATCTACCTGCAATATGCCATCAGCGAGGGCTTCTCCAAGGGCACGATGTGGAATGACATCCTGCGGCCGGAGTATTGGACGGACTTTTTCTGGGCACACTTCCTCTTCGTGTCGCTCATCGTCTACGCCATCCTGCTGGTGGTGGTGTCGGTGGGTGTCTACATCCCCGCCCGCAAGATTAGCCGCATCCCGCCCACCGAAGCCCTGCGCGACGAATGAGCGGACACCAAAAGCGGACAGGGTGTCCGATATCGGACACCCCACAAAATGTTAAATCTTAATGAATCAGTGTGTTGCTGTTTTGGCACGGCATTTGATTCAACCTTTGCAAACGATAAAGAACTAATATAGTATAAACTCATAAAACACTAAGCATTATGTCAATGATCAAGTTAACGAATCTCACGAAGATTTACCGGACCGACGAAGTAGAAACCCTCGCCCTGGAGGATGTGAATATGGAAGTAGAAAAGGGGGAATTCCTCAGCGTGATGGGACCGTCCGGTTGCGGTAAGTCCACTTTGCTGAACATCATGGGGCTGCTCGATGTACCTACCAGTGGTACGGTAGAGATTGCCGGCACGGATACGTCGCACATGAAGGACAAGGAACTGGCCGCTTTCCGCAACCACAACCTGGGCTTCGTGTTCCAGTCGTTCCACCTCATCAACTCGCTCAACGTCATCGACAACGTGGAACTTCCGTTGCTCTACCGTAAGGTGGGTGCCAAAGAACGCCACCGCCTGGCCGAAGAAGTGCTGGCCAAAGTAGGCATGACGCACCGCATGCGCCACATGCCCACACAGCTCTCCGGCGGTCAGTGCCAGCGTGTGGCCATCGCCCGCGCCATCATCGGCAATCCGGAGATTATCCTCGCCGACGAACCGACCGGTAACCTGGATTCGAAGATGGGTGCCGAAGTGATGGACATTCTTCAGCAGTTGAACCGGGAAGACGGGCGTACCATCGTGATGGTGACGCACAACGAAGCGCAGTCTAAACTGACGAGCCGCACCGTGCACTTCTTCGACGGACATTTGGTGGGGTAGCCCCACCCACCTCCCCCGAGGGGGAGGCTTCTGATACAATAACCATACATTCTCCCAAAGCTCCCCCTCGGGGGGAGTTGAGGGGGCCAAACAAATAATTAATTATGAAGACTACAGCTATCTATACATTGCTGGCCGCTGCGCTGGCT
>JAHLFO010000031.1 GCA_018883785.1 Candidatus Bacteroides intestinipullorum | reverse complement strand
TGCCCACCAGTTGCCTGAACGGCGATTTCGTCATCAAGGCGGGCAACT
The DNA here is from genome assembly GCA_018883785.1 of Candidatus Bacteroides intestinipullorum. GTDB lineage: Bacteria > Bacteroidota > Bacteroidia > Bacteroidales > Bacteroidaceae > Bacteroides > Bacteroides intestinipullorum. The sequence goes on along the minus strand of JAHLFO010000031.1, from coordinate 3,838 downwards.
TGGCCACTACCACGGTACGGGTGGAGGAGTACAAACGTCCGACGTTTGAAATCACTTTCGACCCCGTAAAGACGGCCTACGCCTTGGGCGACACCGTGACGCTGACCGGACGGGTCACGGCCTACAACGGTGCGGCCATTCAGGAAGTACCCTTGGCTTATACCTTGACGCGGGGTTACGGCATCTGGCGCGGGGAGACCCGTCCGCTGGTGGCCGACACCGTGCGCCTGGATGCCGAGGGACGTTTTTCTATTCCCGTGGCACTCTTGCCGGAGGGAAAAGAGAATAACTTCAGTCCGGTGGCCTATTTCACCCTTGCCGCTTCCGTGACGGGCAGCAACGGCGAGACGCAGAGCGAGACCCGTACTTTCTCTGCTTCCAAACGAGCGTACTATTTCTCTCCGGATTTGTCCACCCTCTTGTGCAAAGAGGATTCGCTGGCCGCCACCTTCCGTGTGACGAATGCCGACGGGCAGTTGCTGGAAGTGCCGGGCACGTATCGTCTCTATCCTGTTCAAGAGGGAAAGCCGTCCAAGCAACCGGCTTTGCAAGGTTCCTTCGCTTCGGGCGAACGGATGACGTTGGATGCCTGGAAGTCCTTGCCTTCGGGAACCTATCGGCTGGAACAAACCGTCCAAGGACACGAAGGGCAGGAGGAGAACTTGAATACCTTCGACCTTATGCTCTTCTCCAAGCACGACCGCCGTCTGCCCGCCTTCAGGGAGCAGTTCATTTACGAGGAGAATACCGGGTTCGATGCCGCGCATCCCGCCGTGTTCTACTACGGCACCTCTTTCCGCGATGCCTATGTCTTGGTGGATATATATAATAAGGAAGGACGCATCGAGCATAGCGTCCTGCAGCTGAACGATTCCCTCGTCCGCCTGGAGTATCCCTACCAGGAAGCTTACGGGAAGGGCATCACTGTTTCCTTCAGTGTAGTAAAGGACGGGCAGTTCTATAACCAACGTGTGGAGTTGAAGAAGCGCGAACCTTCCCGCCAACTCGACATGAAGTGGGAGGTTTTCCGCGACCATTTGCGCCCCGGTCAGCAAGAGGAATGGAAGCTGGTGGTGAAGACTCCGCAAGGTCTGCCTGCTGCAGCCGAGGTCCTGGCTACGATGTATGATGCTTCGTTGGATCAACTCTTCCTGCGGCATCAGGGTCTGGCTGTCTACTTCAATTCCTATATACCTTATTACAATTGGCGTGCTGCTTTGGGAGGCATGGCTGTTTCCTCGCCTTACTTTCAGCCGAAGCATTGGACGGTGCCGCAGTGGATGTACGATCACTTCTACCGATGCTATCCGCAGGCAATGGGCGGAGATTTTGTCACGATGTCCATAGCCGAGGCCAGCACCAGTAACCGGGCCTTTGCCAGTACCAAGCAAGCTGTCCTGACGGGTGCCGTGGCCCGGGATGAGGTGATGATGGATGTCTTCCCGCTGGCCAAGCTGGAAGAATCGGTAGTGACCGAAGCCGGAGCAGCGCCCGCAGCTCCGTCCGAGACCCTGGAACCCTTGCAAGGCCTGCGCACCAACTTCGCCGAGACCGCCTTCTTCTATCCGCAACTGCGGACAAACGAGCAGGGCGAACTGGTATTCTCCTTCACCGCTCCGGAGAGCCTGACCCGCTGGAACTTCCGTGGCTACTCCCACACCCGGGACATGCAGACCGGACTTCTGGAGGCCACAGCCACCACCAGCAAGGAATTCATGCTGACGCCCAACCTGCCACGCTTCGTGCGGGTAGGGGACGAGACCCGCATAGCCGCCACCATCAACAACCTGACCCAGGCGAAGATGAAGGGCACGGCCACCCTGACCCTCTTCGACCCGCTGACGGATAAAGTCATTGCGAAGAAGAAGGAACGCTTCAGTGTAGAGGCCGGACGCACGGCTGCTGTGGAGTTTGCCTTCGACGTGACGGACTGCTACGACCTGCTGGGTGTGCGTATCGTGGCAGACGGAGGAGACTTCAGTGACGGCGAGCAACATGTACTGCCCGTATTGAGCGACAAGATTTTTGTCACCGAGACTTTGGCCATGCCCATCCGTGGCGGGGAGACGCGCACTTTTGCCCTGGACAGCCTCTTCAACCGACAGAGCGAGACAGCCACAGACCGTCGGCTAACCGTTGAGTTCACTGGCAATCCCGCTTGGCTGGCCGTGCAGGCCCTGCCCGCTTTGGGCGAGCCGGTGGCTGAAGATGCCATCTCGCGTGCCGTGACGTGGTACGCCAACAGCCTGGCCGCCTACATTGCCGCGTCCAATCCGCGCATCCGCACGATGCTGGAGGCATGGAAGGCACAGGGCGGCACGAAGGAAACCCTGCTGAGCCGCCTGGAGCAGAACCCGGACTTGAAGAACATCTTACTGGAAGAGACGCCTTGGCTGACCGAGGCGCAGGATGAGAGCGAACAGATGGCCCGTCTGGCTACCCTGTTCGATGTCAACACGATGTCCCTCCGCCTGTCTTCTTCCCTGAACAAGCTCCGCGAGATGCAGGACGGTGACGGCGCGTGGAGCTGGTATCCCGGCATGCCGGGTAGCCGCTACGTCACGGATTACATCCTTTCGCTGCTGGTGCGCCTGCCCCTGCTGACGGGTGAGGAGCTGGGGGCAGAAGCTGTCGAGATGCGCGACCGTGCCTTCGACTACCTGCACCGCGAGGTGAAGAAAGACTACCAGGCTTGGTTGCGCCAGACGCCCCGCGTGGAAGTGAAGCGGCTCTCCGACTTTACGCTGGATTACCTCTACCTCTTGGCGTTGTCTGGCGAGAAAGTGCCTGTGAGCAACCGCGAAGCCTATAACTATTACTTCCCCAAGGTACAGAACGAATTGACGGGCGAAAGCATCACTCGCAAGTCGCAGGCATTGGTCATCCTCCAAAAAGCGGGCAAGGCCGGTCCGGCCGCCGACTTTGCCGCCTCCTTGCGCGAACATCTGATTCAGGAGGACGAGTTGGGTGCCCATTTCGCCTTCCTCGACGCGCCCTATCGTTGGGGCATGATGCCCATCCCCACGCATGTTTCCGCCATGGAGGCCCTGCGCTTGGCGGGAGGCAATGATACCCTGCTGGAGGAGATGAAGCTCTGGCTGTTGCAGCAGAAGAAGACCACCACGTGGGACACGCCCGTCTCCGCCGCCGATGCCGTTTATGCCCTGTTGGCGGGTGGTCGTGATTGGCTGGCCGACCGGGGCGACGTTCGCATCTCCCTGGGACAGGAAACCGTCGAGACCCTGACGGATGCTTCGTCCGTGCCCGGCCTGAGCTATGTGCGCAAGACCTACACCGATGCCAGTCCCGTTGTCCATGCCCGGTCTGTCACCGTCGAGAAGCGCGACCAAGGTGCCGCCTGGGGAGCCGTCTACGCCCAATACCTCTCGCCCATGTCCGATTTGAAACAACACGGGGGCGAACTTTCCGTGGACAAGCAACTCTATGTGGAGCGCATCGCGGCTGACGGGAAAAAGACGTTGGAGCCGTTGGCCGGAGATGCACGCCTGCAGGTAGGCGACATCCTTGTTTCGCGCATCATCCTCAGCCTGGACCGCGCCATGGACTTCGTGCAGCTGAAGGACCAGCGCGCTGCCTGCTTGGAGCCGGTCAATGCCTTGTCGGGCTATCGTTACGGTGCCGCAGGAGGCTACTATGAGGAGGTGGGCGATGCCGCCACCAGCTTCTTCTTCGATGCGCTGGGCAAGGGCGTCTATGTCTTGGAGCATCGCCAGCGCGTGGCCCGCGGCGGTACGTACGAGGGGGGCATTGCCACGCTGCAATGCGCCTATGCGCCTGAGTATTCCTCTCACTCGGCAGGAAGTACGCTTCGGGTGGA
>JAHLFO010000030.1 GCA_018883785.1 Candidatus Bacteroides intestinipullorum | reverse complement strand
CTTTAAGGTATAAGGAGCAAGCGTGCAAAGGGGATGGCTGTGCGGGTCAGGAGTTGCGGTGTGTCCGGATGAAGTTTTCCAGTTCGGCTGCTCCTTTTGGGGTAGAAATGCCGCGCAGGAAGGTGAACATGATGGACTCATATACTTCCAGAAAAGGATAGGTCTTGCAGATGTCGCTCTCCATGAGGATGTCCAATTGCGCCTGCACCAGCTGGTTGACGATAGCGAAGTTGATGTCTTCGCGGAAGTAGCCCTGTTTCACGCCTTCTTTAAAGAACCGGATGGCTTCTTCCGTCGTGCGGTTGTTGCCTTTCTTCAGAAATTCGCAGGCGCGCGGATATTTCTGGATGTCTTCAAAGAACTTCTTGTTGGTGGCATGAAAGTGTTCGATGCTGCGCTGGTAGCGTTTCAGCAGCACTTCCATGACGTTGTCCGTAGATGAGAGATGTTCGCGTATGTAGGCTTCTTCCTGCGCCACACCGTGCCGGATGCACTCCAGCAGCAGGGTCTCTTTGTCGGAAAAGACTTCGTAGAGCGTTCGTTTGGAGATGCCGAATGCAGCGGCTATCTCGTCCATGGTTACGCTGCGTATGCCTTGTCTGGTGAAAAGCTCACTGGCCAATGTGATGATTCTTTCTTTCAGCTCTTGACGGCCTGCTGTATGTCTGGCATGTTCGTTCATAACGCATTTATTCTTTTGAAGTTGGAATGCTTGGCAATTCGGGTTTGTTTAAAATCGAAACAAAGATAAAAAAAGAAAACCCAACAGCCAAGTTGAGTTTCCTTTTTTTATTCATGACAGCCATATTTCTTCTGCAAAGTGTGTAGGAGGGAGTTAAGAGCCTATTTGAATTTTCCTCTTTTAAGATTATATTCAGCTTTCTTTGAGCCTCTTTCCGGTCTTTTTTCCCGGTATACTTCGTCACGTAGTCCGCTACGTTCCTCCGTACATCGGAAAAATATCCTCGGAAACAGCACTCAAAATAAAGCTGAGCAAAATTCAAACGGACTCTAAAAGTCGAATTTCGTGCGGTTCAGGAAGGCTACGGTCTTGTGTATTTCCTTATACATCACGATGTCGTCCTGCACGAAGGGCACCTCCTTGCGGTATTCCTTGAGGAAGCGTTCCAGCAGGGGCGACGTCTTGAGCGGCCGGCGGAACTCGATGCCTTGGGCGGCGTTCATCAGTTCGATGGCAAGGATGTGGTCCAGGTTGTCCATGATGCGGAACAGCTTGGTGGCGGCATTGGCCCCCATGCTGACGTGGTCCTCCTGTCCGTTGCTGGAGACGATGGAGTCCGAGGACGCGGCGTAGCAATACATCTTGTTTTGGCTGACCATGGACGCGGCGGCGTATTGCGGAATCATGAAGCCGGAGTTCAGTCCCGGGTTGGCCACCAGGAATTCGGGCAGGCCGCGCAGGCCCATGATGAGCTGTGCCACGCGCCGTTCGGAGATGTTGCCCAGTTCGGCCAGGGCGATGCCCAGGTAGTCGTAGACCAGCGCGAGGGGTTGGCCGTGGAAGTTGCCGCCGGAGATGATGAGGTCCTCGTCGGGGAAGATGGTGGGATTGTCCGTCACCGAGTTGATTTCCGTCAGCAGCACCGAGGCCGTGTGGCGGATGGCATCCTTGGTGGCGCCGTGCACCTGCGGCACGCAGCGGAAGGAGTAGGGGTCCTGCACGTGCTGCTTGGGCCGGGCAATGAGTTCGCTGCCTTCGAGCAGGCGGCGGAAGTTGTCGCCCGTCTCAATCTGTCCCCGGTGCGGGCGGATCTGCTGGATGCAGTCCATGAAGGGGTCGATGCGTCCGTCGAAGGCTTCGAGCGACAGGGCGGCGATGAGGTCGGCCCGGCGCGAGAGGCGTTGGGCCTTGAGGATGGCAAAGACGCCGTTGGCCGACATGAACTGCGTGCCGTTCAGCAGGGCCAGGCCCTCCTTGCTCATCAGGCGGACGGGTTCCCAGCCGAATTCGTCCAGCACGCTGATGGCCTCGCGTTTCCGGCCTTTGTAGTAGACGTCGCCCACGCCGATGAGGGGCAGGAAGAGGTTGGCCAGCGGGGCCAGGTCGCCCGACGCGCCCAGCGAGCCGCGGTCGTAGACGATGGGCAGGACATCGTTGTTGAAGAAGTCCAGGATGCGCTGCACGGTGATGACCTGCACGCCGCTGTGCCCCAGCGACAAGGCATGGGCCTTGAGCAGCATCATCAGCTTGACGATGACGTGGCGTATTTCTTCGCCCACGCTGCACGCATGGCTCTTGATGAGGTTCTCTTGCAGCGTGCCCAGTTCGTCGGCGGAGATGTTCTTGTTGCACAGCGAGCCGAAGCCCGTGGTGATGCCATAGAGCGGCTCGTCGGACTGGGCAATCTTCTGGTCCAGGTAGTCGCGGCAGCGCTGGATGCGCGCTTTGGCTTCCGGGGCCAGCTCCAGCTTCAGGTTCTCGGTCAGGATGCGTTCGATGAGTTCGAAGGACAGGTCGCCTGAACCTATTTGATAGACATTGTTCATATTGTCAATGAAGAGTTAAGAATGATGAATGAAGAATGGTGAATGAAGAATCAGGCCTGGAGCAGGGCTTTCACCTTGTTCAGCAGTGCTTGCTCTTGTTGGCAGGCCTGTTGTTCCAGTCCGTCGGCCTCGGCTTGCAGGCGTGTCACCAGTTCCGCGTCCTTCAGCGAGGAGAGGTTGATGCGCACGTTCAGCACGGCGGCGAGGACGGCGTTGCGGGCGGACATCATGGCCACGCAGGCGTCGGTCACGGCATTCTGGTTGCCTTTCAGAGCCACTTCGGCTATGAGGGGCATCAGGGCGCAGGCGCGCCGGGCCACCTCCAGCGGCACCTGGGCGGCGTATTTCGTGGCTTCCTGGATGGCGGCAGAGCGGGCGGCCTTTTCCTCGTCCGTCTCCTTGGGCATCTTGAAGCAGGCAAACACGCGGTCGTAGGCATCGGAGTCGCGGTTGATGTCGGCGGTGAAGTCCCCCATCAACCTTTCGGCTTCTTGGGTGATGGCCTGCATGTCTTCTTGCACTTCGGCGTATTTCTTTTTGCCAATCGTCAGGTTAGCTACCATGGCGGCCAGGGCCGAGGCCAGGGCGCCGTTCAGGGCGGCGATGCTTCCTCCGCCGGGGACGGGGTCGCTGCCTGCCACTTTGTTCAGGAAATCTTTTACGGTCAAATCTGTCAGCATAAGCGTTGTAAATGAAGAATTAAGAATGATGAATGATGAATCGAATTCCTTGGTCCAGCCAAGGCATTGCCAATGTCCATAGGTGACATCGCCAATGTCCATAGTTGGCGTTGCCAACGTCCATAGGTGGCGTTGCCCTCTATGTGGGATGGATGATTCCTCCCTTGATGGTGGCCTGCACGCAGTTCATACCTATATGATAGGTGAGGAAGTGGTAATTGTCCGTGTTCAGCACCACCATGTCGCCCCGCTTGCCCACCTCGATGCTGCCGATGCTGCCGGCACGTCCCAGGGCGGCGGCCCCGTTGAGGGTGAGGGCGGTGATGGCCTCCTCGATGCTGAGGTGCATGTAGATGCAGGCCAGGGCGAAAGTCAGGGGGATGGAGCCGGAGAAGCAACTGCCGGGATTGAGGTCGGTGGCCAGGGCCACGGCACATCCGGCGTCTATCATCTCCCGTCCCCGGGCGTAGGGTTCGCGCAGGGCGAAGGCGGTCAGGGGCAGGAGGGTGGCTACCGTGTCCCGTTCGGCCAAGGCGCGGATGCCTTCGTCGGAGGCGTGGAGCAGGTGGTCGGCGGACACGGCACCCAGTTCGGCGGCCAGTTCCGCTCCACCCAGGGGAACAATCTCGTCGGCGTGCAGCTTCAGGCCGAACCCCATGTCGCGGGCGGCGGTGAGCAGGCGGCGCGATTGCTCGATGGAGAAGACCCCCTCCTCGCAGAACACGTCGCAGAACTCGGCCAGGCCGTGCGTTTGCACTTGGGGCATCACTTCGCGGATGAGGAAATCCACATATTCGTCCGTGCGTCCCTGATATTCTTCGGGTACGGCGTGTGCGCCGAGGAAGGTGGGGACGATGTCCACGCGGCGGTGCTCGTCGTGGTTCAGGCAGCGCATCACCTTGAGTTGCAGCAGCTCCGTTTCCTTGTCCAGTCCGTAGCCGCTCTTGCCCTCCACGGTGGTGATGCCCATCTGCGACATGCGTTTCAGCAGGTCTTCGGCACGGGTGCGCAGTTGGATGTAGTTGCAGGCGCGGGTGGCCCGGACGGTGCTGACGATGCCTCCGCCGCGGCGCATGATGTCCATGTAGCTGTCTCCCCGCAGGCGCCAGCCGAACTCCTCGGCCCGTTCTCCGCCGAAGATGAAGTGCGTGTGCGAGTCCACGAAGCCGGGCAGCACGCAGCGGCCTCGGGCGTTGTAGTGCCAGTAGTGCTGGTAGTATCCGTCTCGTTCTTCGCCCCGGTTGGAGCCGACGTAGGTGATGAGTCCGTCGGTCACCTCGATAGTGGCATTGTCCAGCACCAGCAGTTCGCCCATTGCCTTGCCGCGGCGGGCGGAGAAGCCCTGCGGGGTGACGAGGCGGGCGTTGAATATAATCAGGTTTTCTGTCATACGGTTTAATGAAGAATGAAGAATTAAGAATGAAGAATAGGTTGAACGAAGAATGATGAATCCTTTCAAACTGTCATTCTGAGTGGAGCGAAGCGGAATCGAAGAATCTCCCTATGCGGATGGAGAGGTGTGAGGGAGATGTTTCGACTTCGCTACGCTTAGCTCAACATGACAGCACAGAAAAGCGTTTGGCCGACAACAACTTCATTCTTCCAGCAGCCTCGCCTCCAGCACCTGTCGCATGGAGAAGTTTTCCAGTCCCAGGTAATAAGCGGCTGTGTCTATCAACGCCTCCATGGGCACGAGGCCGATGATTTCGCTGCCCACGATGCTGACCCCGTAACGGCGTGCCTCGATGCGCACCAGTTCGAAGGCGCGGTAGAGGGCCGTGTGGGTGTAGTCCGTCATGTTGATGGACACCTGTGTGATGCCGCGGTCTTTCAGCTCCACGCCCATGGCCTTGCAGTAGCGCAGGCCGCCGCCAATGAAGCGTATCTTCTTGGCAATGCCGTGGGCAATCTCCAGGCTGGGGGTGGAGAGGTTGATGTTGTAGGCCACGAGCGGCATACGTGCGCCGATGGCTACGGTGCCGGCGGTGGGATGTCGCTCGGCGGGGCCGAAGTCGGGCTGCCATTCGGGCTGGTGTATCTTCTCGGCCATGCCTTCAAACTCGCCCTTGCGGATGGCGGCCAGGTTTTCGCGGTGCGGTGCGGTGGCCGATTTCTCGTAGAGGAAGACGGGCACGCCGTAGCGCTCGGCCACTTCACGGCCCACCTCGCGGGACAGGGCTATGGCGTCGTCCATCGTCACGCCGCGGATGGGGATGAAGGGCACCACGTCTACGGCACCCATGCGCGGATGCTGTCCGGTGTGATGGTTGAGGTCGATGACGCGGACGGCCACGCCGATGGCTTCCAACACGGCGTCGCGCAACGGTTCGGGTTCACCCACCACGGTTACTACCAGGCGGTTGTGGTCTTCGTCGTTGCTGTAATCCAGCAGTTTCACGCCCTGCTTTCCGCGGAAGGGGGCTACAATCTGGTCTATCTTCTGCAAGTCGCGTCCCTCGCTGAAGTTGGGGACGCATTCGATGATTCGGTTCATATAGAATAGGTTTTAAGGGTTTGACAAATGATAATTTAGCGGTGTGATTCTTTAGACGCAGATAACGCGGATGACGCAGATTCATTTTCTTTATTGACGGATTATCCGTTATCAAAGATTATAGATCAGCGGCATCAGCGTCATCTGCGTCTAAAGAATTAAATTCCTATTTACCGAATCCGATACACCTTCATCGTCTTCACCTGAAAGTTGCCACGCCACGTCTCGAAGGTCAGGGTGTTGTACGGCTCGGAGGGGAAGACACGGTTGGTCATCACGAATTTGCCATTGTCGCCGAAAGCCTCGACGCTGGAGCGGTCCACGAAAAGGCGCAAACGGACGTGGTCCGTATCGACGACGGGTGCCACGGTCATGGCCGGGAAATCGGGACTGAAGTTCGTCAGGCCGCTCTCGCTGCGCTCCATCACGAATTGCTGGCGGGCTACGTCATAATGCATATTCACCCGCTCGCCCTTGGAGTTGGACAAGGTAAGGATGATACGCTCCGAACCATTATTCTTCAACTCCAATTCCACCTCGTAGGCACCCTTATTGCCGTCCAGCAACGAGGAGACCTCATAGCTGTCGCTGACACGGAAGGAGGGGAAATTGCGCGTTTCCGCCCGGGCTGCTTCCATCTCGGGAACGGGAGCACAGCGTAAGAGCAGTTCGCCGGCTTCCCGATAGAGCGAGAGGTCGCGGGCAATGGTATTGGCACCGCGGTATTGCAGCGTAGGCAGCACGCCCTGATATTGCCAGTTGCTCATCCAGCCCAGAGCCACGACCCGCCCGTCCGGGGCATTGCTGAAGGTGACGGTGGCGTAATGGTCCTTGCCCCAGTCCATCCACTTGGTCTGCGTGGGCGACTCGTTGGTGAACTTCCGACCATCGAACGTGCCTACAAAGTATTGCGCCGCATTGCCACCGAAGGGACCGCCGGGATTGATGTTACAGATGAGCACCCAACGCTTCTCGCGCGTACCCTCCACGGGCAGTTCCACGAGGTCGGGACACTCCCACACCCCGCCGTGCGCACCCTGCTTCAGGCCGAAGGAGCTTTCGTACTTCCACTGCTTGAGGTTCGTGGACGAGTAGATTTCCATCTCCTGCCCGCCGGCGAGTATCATCACCCAATGCTTGCCGGGCGCATACCAGAAGACTTTCGGGTCGCGGAAGTCGAGCTTTGTCGAGGTCAGCACGGGATTGCCCGCGTACTTCGTGAAGGTCTTGCCGCCGTCCGTACTGTAGGCCATGCTCTGCGACTGGCTGTCGCCCCAGGGCGTGGACTTGGCGGAGGTGTAGAATGCCACGACCGCCCCGGCGCCGAAGCCGGCGGTGTTGTCCCGGTCGATGACGCACGAACCGCTGAAGATGGTGCCATGCGCATCCGGCAAGATGGGGGTGCCCTCATACTGCCAGTGCACGAGGTCGGTGCTGGTGCTGTGTCCCCACGTCATGTTGCCCCAGGTGGAGCCGTAGGGGTTGTGCTGGAAGTAGAGGTGCCACGTGCCGTCCAGGTAGAACATCCCGTTGGGGTCGTTCATCCATCCGTAGGCCGGGGTATGATGGTAGAGGGGGCGGAACTTCTCGCGGTTCGTGGTGTCAAAGGTGTCCGCCAGCTCCAGTTCCTTCCAGCAGCAGGCATCGGCAGGCATGCCATGCACGTCGACCGTGACCGCCGCGCCCGCAAAGGCGGAGAGGTCCAGCGGCACGAAGTAATCGACGCGCTCGCGGGCCAGGCGGACATTAACCGTCTCGGTGGCCGCGAGGTTGTCGGTCCCGATGAGGCAGACTTTGGCCTCCGGGGCGTTATCCTGAATCGGTAAAAGCAGATAGCGTCGTGCATCCTGCACGGTGATGAGGTTGTGTTCGCGCGCCAAATGGCGGACGCGCAGCTTGCCGTCCGTGGCCCAGGCCGATGAGAACGCCGCGAATGCGGCAGCCAGGCAGAAGAAACGGGCGGAGTTTTTGAGATGTTTTGTAAAGGTAATCATAACGTTTGTAATTGATAATAGTAACAATTTGATGTGGCTAAGTTAATGATAATTTTCTAAAGGTAGCTTTAGCGATGCGCTAAAGGTGGCTTTAGCGGACTCCTAAAGGCGGCTTTAGCGATGCGCTAAAGGAGGCTTTAGCGATAGGTTAAACCATCAGCCGCCGGAACGTCCGTCAACCGAACGAGCCTTCTTCTCCTTCTTCGCCCGAACCGCCGCCGGGAGTGGGCGCGGAAACTTCGCCAACGACGAACGTGTCGTCCATCTCCACCGTGCGCGGCGCCTTCAGCAAAGTGCTGCCGTTGTTGCTGAACTGTGTGCAGAGCTTGATGCCCCACACACTGCCTTCGGGAGCCGAAGCGGGCATGACGAAACCGACTTTTGAAGGGGTATTGGGATACAACTGCGAGGGCGGGAAGAAGAAGGAATCGCTGCCGCCTTCGTCTACACGGGTAATCGTGATGCCTATCTCCGCGCCGTCTCCGCCCACCTTGAGGTTCTTGCCCTTGATGATGACGGTCTGTCCGCCGCTGATGGGCACTCCCTCGCCCTTGGTAGCCGCAGTGGGATTCTGCGCATCCTGGCCGCTGACGGCGGCGAAGAGTTGCGGTCCCGAAGCGGACTTCTGGATATCGACATCGATTTCGGCTTCAGCGAGGATGTTGCGCATCTCCTCGCTCATCGAGTAGGATACACCGAGTTTGAGACGGTTGCGGTCCGGGGCGGCGTTAAGCTCGTCCTTCATGAAAACGCCTTGCGCCGTGAGGTGGAAGTAACCGATGGGAAGGCTGATGCTGTAGCCTGAGGAGAGGAACCACATCATGCGCTGCATCAGCTGCCGCCCGGTGCGCGCGATGTCTTCGGGGTCTTCCTGGCGGGTGCTCAGCGCAGCCACTTCGGCGGCCAGGTCATCCATGGTGAGGCACTTTTGAAGTTTGGGCCGGAGGTAGTAGTCATCGGCCGTATCGGTGGAGAGTACGTGCTCGATGGCACGCATGGTCAGTTTGGCTTTCTGGGTAGGCTCTTTGGTTGCCATAACAATAACAGGTTTAAATGTTGCGGTTTGTTCGAAAGGTGGGGAGGTCTTGCGGCGGGCGCAAGGGCCTCCCCGGAGGTATGAATCTGCTGTGGTGTTTATTCGTAGCCTTTGTTCTGTTGATATAATCCGGGAATATAGAACATCTGATTATAGGGAATGGGGAAATACTCATTCTTCCCGGCCGTATAATGCGCGTCCTGGTAATAGTCCGCATAGGTCTGCCCTTCGTAGACATCGCTTCGCTCGCTCTGGAAGAAAGCGTTCAATGTCTCGCTGGCGATGCCCCAGCGGCGCAGGTCGAAGTAACGTTGGCTCTCCATGGCCATTTCGAGGCGGTTTTCCCACTGTACGCATTGGCGGGCCTGAGCCTGTGTGACGAAGTAGGAGGCGGGATATTCGGCAATCTCGCATTGGTCGGCAGCATAGGCAATGTGCTTGCTGATGCTATGGGCGGCGCGGCGGCGGATGTCGTTGACAATGGTGCGGGCCTCTTCGAGCCGGCCCAGTTCAACAAGGGCTTCGGCGCGCATCAGCATCACGTCCGTGTAGCGGAAGACGTAGTCGGTCGTGGCGAATGCCTGCCAGCTGCCGTTGTAGGTCTCGCCCTGCGAACGCTGCGGCTGTTCCTTCAGCGAAGTGTAGTAGCCATAGACGTTAGGGGTGCGGGCATTGGCCGTGGTCAGGGTGTATTCCTCCTCGTACTTGAAGGGGAAGGTCGGCATCCCGACGGTGTGGAACAAGCGCGGGTCCCACTTCTGGTCGGTAGGCTGGCCGTTGACGGGGTAGGCTATCGCATCGTTGTAGTGGTCGAACATAGGCAGGCCGTTCTGTGTCTTAAAGGCGTTCACCAGGTTCTGCGAAGGCTTGTGGCAGTCCCATCCGCACGTCCAGATGCCCCAGGCGCCATTCAGCGTGATGCTCCAGTTGGCACGGCCGTAACTCGTGTTGTCCTCGCTGTATTGCGAAGTTTGCACGGCAAAGATGCTTTCGCGGCTGTTCTTGTTCTCAGGCAGGAATATATCGCCGAAGTCGTCGAGATAACCGTACTGCGAGTTGACCACGTCGTCCGTATAGTCCACGACGCGTTGCATGTAATCGCGGTTGATGTGTTCTACGCCGGTCGTAGCCTCATAGCCGTCGCCCCAGGCGAGGTCGAGGTAACACTTGGCCAGGTAGGAGGCGGCAGCAATCTTATTGACGCGCCCGCCGTCCTGCTGTGTCGTGGGGAGCACATCATAGGCAGCCTGGAACTCGTCGATAAGTTTCAGCATCAGTTGCTCGTGCGTGAACTCCGTGTTCGAGATTTGCTCCACGGTATTGTTGCTGAAGGCCACTTCGTCCACCCAAGGCACCTGGTACCAAACGGTAATAAGCTTGTAGTAGAAGTGTGCGCGGAGGAAACGGACTTCGGCGATGCGCTGGGCGGTCACATCCGCACCCAATACGCGCTCCCCGTTCTGTTGCAGCGACACGAGGGCACGGTTGCAACGGGAGACGGCGCAGTAGAGACGGTACCACAGTTCGTCCATGTGGTCCGGGTTGCGCGAGGTGAGAGAAGACCATATCTCCAGGTGGTGGTAGTTGGTGTCGCCCGTGCCCCAGCCACCTTTCAGACAGTCGTCGGAGGTCAGGTCGCCATAGGGCCAGAGGTTGAAAGGATAGGTGTACCAGCAGTCGCCCAACATGGCGTAAGCGGCTGTCACCATTTCATCAGGGTAAGAGAACGCGGTTTCCTCGTCAATCACCGCTGTGGGCTGGTAGTCCAGGAAGTCGTCGCAGCTCGAGATAGTCAGTCCCAGGGCGCAGGCGGTCAGAAAGTTATATATCTTCTTCATGTCGTATAGTCAATTATAGGTTTTGTAATTACTTATATAGGATGTAAGATTAGAATCCGATTTGCACGCCGAACGAAATAGATGTAGCGAGCGGATAAGCCCAGTCGGGGTTCTCGGGGTCGGTACACGTCAGGCTCTTGCTCTTGATAGTCAACAGGTTCTGTCCACTAAGATAGATGCGGGCGTTGGTCATCTTCAGCTTCGAGAGGATGGACTGCGGCAAGGAGTAGCCAAACTGCAGGTTACGCAGTTTCAAGTAGGAACCGTTCTCCACGAAATATGAAGAAGCGCGTCCTTCGTCGGCGGTGTTCATCGTGCTCAGGGCCGGGATGGTCGATGAGGTATTGGCGGTTGTCCAAGCATCCAGCACACGGTCACCCTTGTTGTTGCCCGGGTCGTTCACGGCCCAGAAGTCGGTCTGGAACTTCTGGTTGTTATAGACATCCTTGTCGCAGACGCCTTGCCAGAACATGCTCAGGTCGAAGTTTTTATACGTCAAGCCTATGTTGACACCATATGAGAACTTGGGGACGGGGTTGTATATCCACGTCTGGTCGGCATCGGTAATGCCGTTCACCCCGTCCAGGTCGGCGTATTTCAAGCCGCCCACGCGGGCATTGGCCTGCCCGGAGGCATCCACTTCTGCCTGGTTCTGGAAGATACCTTCTACGACATATCCTACCATAGAGCCGTAGGGCTGGCGTGACTGCACGAGATCTTCGGTGGTGGTGTGGGCGTAGGAGCCGGTAGTGGTGGAGGGCAAGTAGGTGACGCGGTTGCGGAAGAAGTCGGCATTGGCATTGATGTCGATGCCCAGTCCGCAAGCCAGTTCTTTGCGGTAGCCCAGCTGGAACTCCATACCCCAGTTGCGCAGCGAAGGTCCGTTCATCCACGATGCGCCGCCTTCGCCCAGGGCACCCAAGTAGGCCGGATTAATCAGCATGTCGTCCACGTCCTTCACGTATCCGTCAATGCTACCGTAGAGGCAGCCTTGGAACAAGGTGAAGTCCGTACCCACATTGAACTGCTCGGCGCTCTCCCATTTTAGGTCGGGGTTGGCCAGCTGTGTGGCGCGGTAGCCCGATGGGAAGAGGCCGCTGCCTTGCAACAAGAGGTCGTAGGCGGTAGAGGTCACGCGGTCGAGGCCGTAGTCAGCCACGTACAGTCCGAACTGGGCGTTGTTGTCGATGGCTTGGTTACCGGTGCGTCCCCATGACACGCGGATTTTCCAGTCATCCATCCAGTCCTGCTCCAGCAGCTTCGAGAGGCGGAAGCCCAAAGTGGCAGCGGGGAAGGTACCCCAGCGGTTGTCCTTGCCGAAGCGGGAGGAACCGTCTCGGCGGATGGTGAACGAGGCCAGTATCAGGTCGTCGTAGTTGTAGTCAATCTTGCCGAAGAACGAGGCCAGACGGTAACCTACCTTCGCGCCGTTGTTGCGCATCGTGCCGGTGGCGGCGTTGGGCCACATATAGTCGGGCGTTTCGATGGCATACTCTTCGGAATAGGCAGAGAAGTCCACGACCGTCTGCTTGTTCATCTCCGTGCCGAGCAGGACGGTGAGGTCATGTTTGTCTGCCACCTTGAAGTTGTAGTTAACGGTGTTGGACCATGTCCAGTTCACCTCGTTGTTGTGGGACAGCGTAGTCTTGGCGATGTCATTGTTCACGATATCGGAATGATAGGTGTATCCCTTCGAATTGATGAAGGAGCTATAGTAGTCGATACCGAAGTTCGACCGGAAGGTGAACCCCTTGAAAGGCTTCACATCGACATAGGCGTTGCCGAACAGGCGCCAATAGTTCAGGCTATTATCCTTATTGTGGTATGCCTCGCGCAGAGGGTTCTGGCGGTCACTCATGCTGCCCACCGGTCCAGAGAATGTGGTGCCATCTTCCTCATACACGGGGACAATGGGCGACATCTTCAGTGCATTCTCCATCGGGGCTACATCGACCTGACTCGTATAGGTGACCGTAAAGTTCTCGCCGACACTGATATACTTATTTATATTATAAGAGGAGTTCAGTCGCGCGGAGATGTTCTGGAAGTCCGTGTACTTGATGATGCCATTGTTCTTCTTGTAGCCCAAGGAAAACATGGTGGACGACTTGTCGCTGGCCTTCGAGACGGAGATGTCGTAGTTCTGTGCGAAGCCCGTGCGCGTAATGGCGTCCAACCAGTCGGTATTGGAATAGCGCATGGTGCGGTTCTGGTTGATGTAGCCGTCGTAGAGGCCGTTCACGGTATAGTCCACGTAGCTGTTGGTGGCGGGGTTCCATACCGTAATGGGCGTGCCGTTGGCGGCGTTCAGGTTCAGACCATAGTTGCTGGCATAGGCCACGGGATCGAGACCGTCGTTCAAGGCAGCCTGCGCCATGGCAGTGGCATAGCCGGCCGAATCGAGCAGTTTCATCATCGACTGCGAGGTGTAGAACTGGGCGGTCAGATTGGCCGAGAAGTCGACCTTGATTTTATCGGACTTCTTGCCCTGCTTGGTCGTGATGATGATGACGCCGTTCGATGCACGCGAACCGTATATGGAGGCCGAGGCTGCGTCCTTCAGCACCTGCATACTCTCGATATCGCTGGCATTAAGGGAATTCAATGCACGCGTTGTTGGCACACCGTCCACAATGTACAGAGGGTCTTGCGACGAATTGAACGAACCGATACCACGGATGCGCACGGTACCCACGCCGCTTGGCGAACCGTTGGCCGTGATGGTCATGCCCGGCACCTTGCCCTGGAGAGCGCGCATGGGATCCGGGTCAGAGATGGTCTGCAAATCATCCACTGAGACCACACTGACCGAGCCCGTCAGGTCTGCCTTGCGTTGGGTGGTGTAGCCCGTCACCACCACTTCGTCCAGCATCTCGCTATCCTCTTCCAGTTCGATGCGCAACGACGGCGCGGCCTTCACCTCCACCTTCTTATATCCTACATACGAAACGGTAATCGAGGCCCCCTCCGCTACCGTGAGGGTGAAATTGCCTTCGAGGTCCGTTATCATTCCGTTCTGGGTACCCGTCTCCAGGACGGAAGCCCCGATGATGGTCTCGCCCGTGGACTTGTCCACCACCAGGCCTTGCACTTTCAGTTGCTGGGCCACGGCCGTAAGCCCCGCCAGCAACAACACCGCGAGGGTGCCGATCCTTAGTTTGATGTTTTTCATCATAGCTGTGTTTTTAATGTACGTAAATATAAAGATTGATTCATTCTCTATCCCCGCCGGGGATATTCGTTTCCTTCGGCGGCAAAGGTAGGGAGAACGGCGCCACACGGCTGTAACGCATGTTTCAAAGGCTTGCAAAAGGGTTACATGTAACGAGAATGACAGCTTTTGTAACCTTATTGCCTGCCAAAGATAGGAAAAAGTGCAAAAAACGGGAAAAACCGGCGGAAAGAAGCGCGCCCCCCCGAAGAAAAACGAATTAAAACAAGAAATGAAAGGGGAAAACACGCCACGCTCCCGTTTTTTTATATTACCTTTGCCCGAAAATCCATTATTCAACACAATAAACTTAAAAAACAAAGATGAGAAAGTCTGTACTTATCGCCGCACTGGGCCTGATGTCCCTCGCTGCGGTCGCGCAAGACGGCCCCAAGGAAGAGGGCTTCGTCTTCACCACTGTGAAAGAAAACCCCATTACCAGCATCAAGGACCAGCACCGCTCGAGCACGTGCTGGAGCTTCTCCAGCCTCGGGTTCCTGGAGGCCGAACTGCTCCGCATGGGCAAGGGGACGTATGACTTCTCGGAGATGTTCGTCGTGCACCACACGATGGTGGACCGCGCCGTCAACTACGTGCGCTACCACGGCGACGCCTCCTTCTCGCCCGGCGGCAGCTTCTATGACATCATGTTCTGCCTGAAGAACTACGGCCTCGTGCCGCAGGAAGCCATGCCCGGCATCATGTATGGCGACTCACTGCCCGTACACACGGAG
Source organism: Candidatus Bacteroides intestinipullorum (assembly GCA_018883785.1). Classification (GTDB taxonomy): domain Bacteria; phylum Bacteroidota; class Bacteroidia; order Bacteroidales; family Bacteroidaceae; genus Bacteroides; species Bacteroides intestinipullorum. The sequence continues at coordinate 418 of JAHLFO010000030.1, read as the reverse complement.
CTGGACGCCGTGGCCGGAGCCTACGTGCAGGCCATCGGCAAGGGTCGCTTCAGCAAGCTGACCCCGGTGTGGAAGCAAGGCATCACAGCCATCTATGACACCTATCTGGGCAAGTGTCCCGAGACGTTCACCTACGAGGGCAAGGAGTACACCCCGAAGAGCTTCGCCGAGTCGCTGGGCATCAACCCGGACGACTACGTGTCGCTCACGTCCTACACGCACCACCCGTTCTACACGCAGTTCGCCATCGAAATCCAGGACAACTGGCGCAACGCCCTGTCCTACAACCTGCCCATTGACGAGCTGATGGCCGTGATGGACAATGCCGTCAAGAAAGGCTACACCTTTGCATGGGGCAGCGACGTGAGCGAACAGGGATTCACCCGCGACGGAATCGCCGTGATGCCGGATGCCTCCA
>JAHLFO010000029.1 GCA_018883785.1 Candidatus Bacteroides intestinipullorum | reverse complement strand
GGGCAACTGCTGGCCTATCTGCAGGGCAACATCGACTTTACGGAACAGTTCTTGAAAGAGCGCATCCCCGCTATCGGCATGATACGCCCGCAGGCCTCCTACCTCATCTTCTTGGATTGCCGCCGTCTCGGCCTGCCGCAACCCGAACTGGTGAACCTCTTTGTCGACAAGGCGCACCTGGCGTTGAACGACGGCACGATGTTCGGACGCGGCGGGGAAGGCTTCATGCGCCTCAACGTGGGCTGCCCCCGCTCGGTGCTCCGCCGGGCGTTGGAGCAGTTGGAAGAGGCCGTTTCTCACCTATAACGACGAAGCCGATGCGTCTCCTGCTGCTGATAGCCTGTTGCCTGCTGATGGCCGCCTGTCACCGCCCGACGGACGACCTCACCCTGCTGCGCCACGCCGATGCCCTTTGGCAGACGGATGCCGACAGCACCGCCGCCCTCTTGGCGCAAGTGGAGCGTCCCGAACTCCTGCCCCGCGAGGAGCTGTTGCGCTATGGCTGGCTGAGGGCATACGTGCATCAGGAGGACAATGCCTCTATGTCCGAGGACTCTTTGGTGCTCCCCGCCTTCGATTACTTCACGGCGCAAGGCGACACCGCCCGCCTGCTGACCTCTTATCTGTTGAAGGCCGCCTACCTGCATGCCCGCAACCGCCACGCCGGGGAACTGGCCGTGCTGGACAGCGGCAGCGTGCAGGCCCTGGCTTTGGGCGACACGGCCTTTGCGGGCGACCTGCTGGCGGAGAAGGGCGAGTGTTACGTCTATACGTACAAGGATTATCCCCGCGCCGCCGCTGCCTACCGTGCGGCCCTGGCGCTGCGCGAGAGTGCCGACAATCACTTCTCGCTGGGCATCACCCTGGGTCTGATGAAGGCCGACTCGGCCACGTGGCACACCGACCGCAGCGTGCAGATGGCCATGCAGCGCGGCGACACTGCCCGGGCCATCCACTATCTGCGCAACCACGCCCAGATGATGGTTTACGTCGCGCCCGACTACCCCGCAGCCATCCGACTGTTCCACCGCCTGATGGCCCTGACCGACAGGGCGGACGTGCTGGACATCTCCTGCTTCACGCTGTGCGATTGCTTCTTGAAGCTGGGGTTTCTGGACTCTGCCCAGTACTATTTGGACAAAGGACAGGCGTACTACCACGGCAGGCATAGGAAGTCCGTGACGGCCGAAAACATGATGGGCTACCTGCAAGGCCTCATCGACTACACCCGCACGGGCACCTTCGACTACCTCGACCTGATGCGCTACAACGATTCCGTGAACAACGCCCTCTACGCCCTGCACAGCACCATCCGCCAGAAAGACCATACGCGCGACGACCTCTCTGCCGCCAACCTGCGCCTGTTGGTCGACCGCCAGCGGATGCAACTCTGGCTGCTGGGCGCGCTGCTGCTCCTGCTGCTCACGGGCGGGGCGGCCTTCTACTACCTGCGCCGTCGCCGCGCCCGCTTGATAGAGGCCGAGGAGCGCATCGAGACCCTTGACCACCTCTTGGCCGAGGCATCTGTCGCCGCGCCTGTCCCGGCCTCCGCCCCTGCCGACGACGACCACCTGCTGCGCCGCACCCTCCTGCAACAGTTGGGGCTGATTCGCCTCGTGGCTGGGCAGCCCACGGCGCAGAACCAGGACTTGCTCCGCCGCTTCTCCACCCTGCCGCATCCGGGCGTGGACGGCGAGGGATTGCTGGTGTGGGACGACCTCTATCCCCTCATCGATCGCCTATACGACGGCTTCCACGCCCGGCTTGTCGCCCGCTTCGGCACGCTGCTGACCGACAAGGAACAACAACTCTGCTGCCTGCTCCGTGCCGACTTCACGACGAAGGAAATCAGCGTCCTCACCGCCCAAAGCGTCCCCACCATCTACCAGCGTAAGACCACCATCCGCAAGAAGCTGGGCATGGACGAGAAGGGGGACATCGTGGCTTTCGTGACCCCTGCGTGAACCCCATGCAAGACCCTTTCCGGCTCTTCGGCAAGGCAGATAGACGGCATATAGCTTCCGCACCTTCCGATATAGAGTGACAACGCGGGAAGGACTTGATTATCAGCCTTCCCCTTCGGCCTGATATAGACTTTTTAATCGTGCATATAGACCGTTTGAGAGCCTTTCGCGGCCTACCTTTGCAGGCAAAGAAACTCAAACAGATGCTTGTTATGAAACGATTCATCCTCTCAATCTTTGGCCTCCTCCTCTTGGCGGGCACGGGCGCCTTCGCCCAACAAACCTTCTCGGGACAGGTGGTCGACGAACATCGTCAGCCCTTCCCTTACGTCAATGTCGTACTCCTCGCTCCGTCCGACTCCGCCTTCGTGGCCGGTATGGTGAGCGACGGCCAGGGACGCTTCTCTCTCCGGGCTCCGGAGACGGGCTTGTTGCTGCGTGTCTCCTTCGTCGGATACACCACTATATATAAGGTAGCAGACCGCCCCGACCTGGGCATCGTGACGCTGCTGCCCGACGCGCAGATGCTGGACGGGGTGACCATCCGCGCCAACCTGCCCAAGGTGCGGCTGAAAGGCGACGCCCAGGTCACCACCGTGCAGGGCAGCGTGCTGGAGAAGGCCGGGACGGGCAATGACCTGCTGGACCGCATCCCTGGATTGTCGGCAGACGAGGGCACGGTGAACGTCTTTGGCAGCGGGCAGGCGGAAGTCTATATCAACGGCCGCAAGATGCGCAATGCCTCCGAACTGGACCAACTCTCGTCCGACAATATCCGCAGCGTCGAGGTGGTGCGCACCCCCGGTGCCCGTTACGATGCTTCGGTAAAGGCCGTGGTGCGCATCTACACCAAGCGGCCGCAGGGCGAGGGACTGGGCGTCAACGAGCGGCTGAGCACCAACTACCGCTACGGCTGGAGCGTGCTGGACCAGCTTGACCTGAACTACCGCCGAGGCGGCTTCGACCTGGGCGCGATGCTCTACCTCTCCGACAGCCGCAACGAGGACAACAAGGGCCTGGTGCAGGAGACCTTCCTCGACCACACCTGGCGGCAGGAGAGCGACCTCCGCACCGCCAATCATTCGCAAAACCTGGAGACGACGCTGAGGCTGAACTATCAATTCAACGACCGGCATTCCGTGGGAGCTTACTACGACTTTGACCGCACGCCCCGGAACAAGTGGAGCATCCCGCCCCTGCCTACCACCGTCTACCTTGATGACGAGTTGTACGAGACCAGCTCCAGCAGCGGTTGGGAAAACCGTACCAGCTACGCGCACTCCGCCAACATCTATTACAACGGTCGCTTGGGCGACTGGCTCTTTGACTTCAACGCCGATGGCTTGTGGTCCACTGCCAAGACTCCGCAGGACATGCTGGAGCAGGTGACTGCCGCCGGTGCGCCCGCCCCGCAGGAGCAGACCGTCACCAACCGTTCGCAGCAGGAGAACACGCTCTACGCCGCCAAGCTCGTGGTGGAACATCCCCTGTGGGGCGGCAACCTGTCGCTGGGCGGCGAATACACCTACACCGACCGCCTGAACCGCTACACCAACGCCGAAGGCATCCTGCAAGACGATGACAGCCGCATCCGCGAAAATGCCTGGTCTGCCTTCCTGGAGTATGGCCGTTTCTTCGGGAAGTTGCAAGCCCGGGCAGGCGTGCGCTACGAGCACCTCGTCTCCGACTACTACGAGCAGGGGCGGCGCATCGGCGAGCAGAGCCGTACGTACGACAATGTATTCCCCTCCCTCTCCCTCCTGATGCCCGTGGGCAAGGACGTGCAACTGCAGCTGGCCTACTCCGGCAGCATCGACCGCCCCGGCTACTGGCTGCTGCGCAACAGCGTCACCTACATGAACCGTTATACCTACGAGAGCGGCAATCCCTCGCTGAAGCCCTCGCTGGTGCACCGCCTCTCGCTCAATGCCGCCTGGAAGTGGGTTTACCTGAATCTGGGCTACCAACACGTGTGCGACGGCTTCCTCTATCACAGTGGCATGTATAGCGAAGAGAACCCCACCATCAGTCTGATCCAATACATCAACACGACTGATGCCGACTACCTCAACGCCGCGCTCACCCTGGCTCCCACCATTGGCCTGTGGTCGCCCCAGTTCAACGCCATGTTGTCCCGGCAGTGGTTTTATGTCGATACGCCCGACGGACGGGAATTGTTCAACCACCCCATGGCTTCCTTCCAGTGGCGCAACACGCTCGACCTGCCTCTTGGTTTCCAACTCAGCGTGGACCTCAGTGCCCGTACGCGCGGCCATCAGGAGAGCTTCCACATCTTCCGTCCCTCGTGGAGCATGAATGCCTCCTTATACAAAGGCTTCTTGAAAGACCGCCTCAGTCTCCAGCTTCAGGCGACCGACCTCTTCAACTCCAGCCAGGCCCCGCTAACCCTCTACAGCGGCAACCGCCTGATGACCATCGACCAGGAGACACGCCGCCGCGTCAGCCTCACCCTGCGCTACAAGTTCAACGCCGCCAAGAGTAAGTACAAAGGTACCGGCGCGGGGCAGTCTCAGCGCGACCGAATGTAGCCCTTCCCGCTGCCTCGGGATACCAAAGGTGCCACCTTTGCCTACCAAAGGTCGTACCTTTGCCTACCAAAGGTGGCACCTTTGCTATGCCTGCGTACGGACAAGGCAGGACCTTCCCAGCGGGAAGACACCGCCTCGTCCGTATGTTTTGCAACATATATCGCTGATTTTATCCCCTTTTCCCCTTGCGGATGTCCGTTCTTCACGCTATCTTTGTGACATCAAAATGATATCACTCTAAAT
>JAHLFO010000002.1 GCA_018883785.1 Candidatus Bacteroides intestinipullorum | reverse complement strand
GAACCAGAAAGAGAAAACGTACTTCGACTTCAAGATGTAGCTCAGCGAAAGTTGGTAGTCTTTCTCGGGCTTCAGCAGCGGGTTGCCCTGTATCTCGGAGTATCCGCCGCCCAGGTAGGACACGGCGTCCTGCACTTCCCAGTAGGACGGATAGCTCTTGTCGCTGCTGAAGGACAGTTGCAGGATGTGCCCCGGCTTGGGCAGGTAAGTCACATTCAGCACGGGATAGACATCCCACTCATCCCACACGGGCGTCTTGTAGCGCTCACCCGCCAGCGAGAAGTCCAGCATCCACTTCTGCCCGAAGCTCTTGTTGAACCCGGCATAGAGGTTGAGCGTCTGCTCCCTGCGGCGCGACCGCATGTCCGGCGGCAACACGGATTCTTCATTCTCAATTCTCAATTCTTCATTATAATAGTACTGGTACGAGTTGTCCACGCTCGTGGTGTATATGGCCCCGTAGTTCAGCCCCCAGCCGTTCTTCAGCGCATGTTCTTGCGCGAGGAAGAACTTCCAGGCATTGATGCGCTGCTTGTCCGTGGTGTAGAAGTCCATGCGGGCGCCATCCATCTCGCTGTGGAGGAGCTGGTCGCCGGGGGCTTGATACCACGTGAACTCCGCGCCTGCCTTCAGCCCGATGGGCGCCTCGTAATCCAGGCGGCCGTTGTGCAACCACGAAGTCTGCGTGCTCAGGTTGGTGGCCGTCTGCGTGCCCGTGGTGTGCTGGCGGGTATGGCTGGTGGCGTATGCACCGTTGTAGACGAAGGAGAGGGCGTGGTCTTTCCCGATGTCGTAGTCCGCCCCCAACCGGAAATTGTGCGTATGGCTACGGCCGCGCATCACCTCGTGGTTCTCAATGAGGTGCGTCTCGTCCGTGGCCTCCTGCCAGTGGCGCGCCTCCTTGTCGGTGGTGTTGAAGCCCTTGCCGTGGTCGTGCGAGTAAAGAAGGTCGAGAGAGAATCGTCCACCATCATATAATAAGGAGGCGCGCTCCTGGAAGCTGGCCTCGTGGCTCTGGTCGTACTTGCCATACGCCTCGCCCTGCACCGTGCCGGGGTCGCCGATGCGATGGCGCAGCCGCACGTCAATCATCGCGCCGCGCACCTGGTAACGCGCCGGGGCGTTGAACATCACGTCCACCCGCTCCACGCGGTCGGCGGGCATCGACCGGAGGAGGGCATAGAGCTGCTCCGTGCTCATGTTCGTCACTTTGCCATCCAGGACGATGGTCACGCCCCGCGCGCCGAGGGTCAGCCCTCCGTTCATCTCCACCACGCCGGGCAACTGCTTCAAGGCATCGTAGATGTTGTCCACGGGCTTGCCCTCGATAATCCTTTGCAGGTCATACTCCAGCTTCCCGGCCTTGGCCCGCACCACGGGACGCTCGCCCGTCACCATCACCTCGGGCAGCGTCTGCACCAGGCTATCCGCCCAGAGGCTGTCCGTCTTCACTTCTTGCGCATCCAGCATTGGCATGCATAGCATGGCAAATGCCCATAGAGTCATTCGTTTCATACTTATCCTCATTTTAATTATTAGTTATACTCTTTTCCACATCAGCCTATCTACTTCGGCCCTGCCTTGACAGCAGCAAGAGACGGCCTCCGTGCGACCTCGGCAGAACAAAGGTGCCACCTTTGATAGGCAAAGGTACGACCTTTGGTAGGCAAAGGTGCCACCTTTGCTATTCCTCCTCCGCACCAAGGATATCCCTTCTCCGTCAGAAGGACGGCACAAAGTACGGCATTTCCCCCCGATGGATGGGAAGGAAGCGGCTTACGAAGTCTTACCGGAAGTGTTATTTAGTCTTACCAAACGGATGGATGTACGACAAAAGCCCGTAATTTTGCAGCCATGAAACTGCCCTCGAAATACATCGCCCTCGTGGTCGTCCTCTCGCTCGCGGCCATCTTCGCCTACCAGGCCTACTGGCTGGTGAACCTCTACCGCACGCAACGGCAGGCCGTGGAGCGCAACATCACCGAAGCCTTGCGCATGAGCGACTACAACGAAATCATCCTCCGCATCGACCGGCTGGACCGGGACTCTACCGAACACGGCGAGGTGTCCGTCAACGCCGGGTTCAACAACGATACTCCCTACGTGGAGAGCCGCACCATCGTCACCGAACAGAAGGGCGACTCCACGCTCATCAACCTGACGCAGCAGAGCGCGAAGGACACGGCACACATGCAGTCGTCCCTGCACACCAGCGACATGGGCTTCCTCTTCGGACGGAAGAACACGATGCAGGAACTGGCCGCATACTTCCAACGCGGGCTGCACGGCGGCCTGGATGTATTGAACGACCCTGACTTCCAGGCTTACGACAGCCTGCTGGCCGAAGAGTTGAGACAGGCGGATATCACGGCCGATTATCGCCTGGAGCATCTGCACCGGGGCGAGACCTACGACTCCAGCCATGTGTTCACCGACACGCTGGCCGTGGGCGGCACGCAGGGATATGTGCCCTCGCCCCGGGCCGTGACCTACGATTATGCCTACGACCTGCACAACCATTGGCTCTATCGCCTCACCATGGAGCCGGTGGACGGCCTCGTGCTCCGGCAGATGGCGGGCATACTGGCCACATCGGCCTTCATCCTGGTGGTACTGGGGTTCTCCTTCTGGTACCTCATCCGCATCCTGCTGCGCCAACGCACCTTGGAGGAGATGAAGGACGACTTCACCAACAACATCACCCACGAACTGAAGACGCCCATTGCCGTGGCCTACGCCGCCAACGACGCCCTGCTGAACTTCGGTGCAGATGCCGACGCAGCCAAACGCAACCGCTACCTGCACGTCTGCCAGGAACAACTGAAGATTCTCGGCGGGCTGGTGGAGCAGATTCTCTCCATGTCGATGGAGCGGCGCAAGACCTTCCGCCTGCACCCCACGACCTTTGCCGCGGGCGAGGCCATCGCCCCCCTTGTCGAGCAACACAAGCTGAAGGCCGACAAGCCCGTGCACATCGCCTGGCACATCATGCCGCCCGACCTGACCGTCACAGCCGACCGCACCCACTTCTGCAACATCGTGAGCAACCTGCTGGACAACGCCATCAAGTACTCCGCCGAAAGCGCGGACGTGAAGATAGAAGGACGCAAGGAAGACGGGACATTCGTCCTCTCTGTGCGAGACAAAGGCATCGGCATCCCCAAGGATACACTCCCCCGCGTGTTCGACAAGTTCTACCGCGTCCACACGGGAAACCTGCACGACGTGAAAGGCTACGGCCTCGGCCTCTACTATGTCAAGACGATGGTCGAGCGGCACGACGGCACGGTGGAGGTGCAGAGCGAGCCGGGGAGGGGAAGCGAGTTTGTGATAAGAATATAAAATAATGGTCAATGCTTAATGATAAATGGTTAATAGGCTGTACATGAGCCACCTTATCACGTATTAACCATTAACCATTTATCATTAACCATTACGAAATTATCAGTCTTATGGATCCTATACACGTATTGCTGGTCGAGGACGAACAGACCCTGGCCATGATTATCAAAGACACGCTGGAAGGACAGGGCTTCCGCATCCGCCTGGCCAAAGACGGAGAGGAGGGGTTGCAATGCTTCTTCCACGAAAAGCCCGACGTGCTGGTGGCCGACGTGATGATGCCCCGCATGGACGGCTTCGAGATGGTGCGCCGCATCCGCCGGAGCGATGCCGTGACGCCGGTATTGTTTCTCACCGCCCGCTCGGCCGTCAACGACGTGGTGGAAGGCTTCGAGCTGGGCGCCAACGACTATCTGAAGAAGCCGTTCGGCATGCAGGAACTCATTGTGCGCATCAAGGCGCTG
>JAHLFO010000028.1 GCA_018883785.1 Candidatus Bacteroides intestinipullorum | reverse complement strand
TTCCTGCTGAGCCACAGCGTGCCCACGGTGGCCGACGCCTTCTTCGAGACCATGTCCGGCTTCACCACCACGGGAGCCACCATCATGGACGACATCGACACGCAGTCGCACGCCATCCTCTTCTGGCGCTCGCTGACGCACTGGATTGGCGGCCTGGGTATCGTGTTCTTCGCCATCGCTATCCTGCCCGCCTTCAGCGACGGGAGCAACTTGCAACTGTTTTCGGCCGAGGCGGTGGGCGTGACGCACGACAAGATCCACCCCAAGGTGAGCACCATGGCCCGCTGGCTGTGGACCATCTACCTGATCCTGACCGTCAGCCAGACTGTCTTGCTCCGCCTGGGCGGCATGGGCTGGTTCGACTCCGTCTGCCAGACGTTTGCCACAGTGGCCACGGGAGGCTTCTCTACCAAGCAGGCCAGCATCGCCTACTGGAATTCGCCCTATATAGAATATGTGACGGCCATCTTCATGGTCCTGGCGGGCATCAACTTCTCGCTCTACTTCTCGTGCCTGAAGGGCAAGTTCGGCAAAATCTGGCGCGACGAGGAGACCCGTTGGTTTCTGGGCTCCATCCTGACACTGACCCTTTGCATCGCGGTGGCCTTGGTTCTGAAGAACAATTACGGTATCGAAGAGGCTTTCCGCAAAGCCTTCTTCCAGGTGGTGACGCTACACACATCGACCGGCTTTGCCACGGACGACTACATGCTATGGCCTTCCTTCACGTGGGTGCTGCTCATCTTCGCCATGCTGGCAGGCGGCTGCACCGGCTCCACCAGCGGCGGCATCAAGAACCTGCGCCTGCTCATCATGTCGCGCGGCATCCGCAATCACTTCCGCAAGTTGCTGCACCCCAATGCCGTGATGCAGATCCGGGTCAACCGGCAGGCCGTCGTGCCCGGCGTGGTGCTCAGCGTGGCTTTCTTCATCTGCCTCTACCTGCTGTGCATCCTCGCAGGGTGGCTGCTCTTCATGCTGATGGGCGTGGAATTCATGGAAGCGCTCAGCGTCACCGTCTCCAGCATGGGCAACGCGGGCCTGGCCTTGGGCAACTATGGCCCCGCCTACTCCTGGAGCGCACTGCCCGAAGCCGGCAAATGGCTCAGCTCGTTCCTCATGCTGCTGGGCCGTCTGGAGATGTTTGCCGTCATGCTGATGTTCTACTCCGCATTCTGGAAGAACCGTTGACACGAGGCTCATATTAAGAAATGATAAAAAAGCGAGAAAGGGCAAACCATTCCCCCGAGAAAGGCGTATTTTTGTCGTCAAAATAAAGGAGGCAAAGACCGATTATGGACACAATGTTTGACACCCTGCTACAACTGCCCCTCTTTCAGGGGTTGGCACACGAAGACTTTACCAGCATTCTGGATAAGGTCAAGCTGCACTTCTCCAAGCACAAACCCGGCGAAACCATAGCTACTGCCGGAGAGAACTGCGACCGCCTCATCTTCATCCTGCGGGGAACCCTGAGCGCGACGACACCCGCCAGCCAACATTCCTATCGGTTCACCGAACAGTACACTGCCCCCTGCCTCCTCGAGCCGTACTCCATGTTTGGCATGTATCCGACCTTCGATGCCACCTATACGACCCTGGAGGAGACACACACCATCTGCATCAGCAAGCGCTTTGTCACCAGCCACCTGTTCAAGTATGAGATATTCCGGCTGAACTACCTCAACATCATCTGCAATCGCGCCCAAACCCTGCACCGCCGCCTGCGGACTCCCCTCACCGGCGACGTGAAGGAGCGCATCATCCACTTCATCGCCAACCTGGCAGAACGGCCCGTGGGCGAAAAGTCGTTGAAAATCAAGATGGAGGAATTGGCCTATATCTGCAACGAGACCCGCATGAACATCTCCAAAGCCCTGAACTCCCTGCAAAACGAAGGACTGATGGAGCTGCACCGTGGCGAAATCGTGGTGCCCCGGCTCGAACTGCTCACCGGACGCTGACACACGACCTTATTATATATTATACTCTACACCACACACGTATGAACGAAAAAGCCAAAGGCTACCTGCTGGCCATCATTGCCGCCACCACCTATGGTATGAACCCGCTGTTTGCCCTGCCGCTCTATGCGGACGGCATGAACCCGGACTCCGTGCTCTTCTTCCGCTACCTCTTCGCCATCCCTCTGGTGGGAGCCATGCTCAAAACCCGGCGCGGAAGCGACTTCCACGTGCAGCGCAAAGACCTCCTGCCCCTCGCCGTGCTGGGTATCCTGGTGGCCCTGTCTTCGCTGACCCTGTTTGAAGCCTATAACTATATGGACGCAGGCATCGCCTCAACCATCCTCTTTGTCTACCCCATCATGGTGGCCCTCATCATGGCGGCGGTCTACAAGGAGAAAGTCACGGTGCAGACGGGCCTCTGCCTGCTGCTGGCCCTGAGCGGCATCGCCATGCTCTATCAAGGCGGCGACGGCGTCACGCTGAGCCTGACGGGCACGCTGCTGGTACTGGCTTCGGCCCTGTCCTACGCCATCTACATCGTGGGTGTCAACCGCCCCGGCTTAAGAGAGATGGCCACGCTGAAGGTGACATTCTACGTCCTGCTGTTCGGCGTATTGCTCTTCGTCGTGCGGCTGTGGATGGACGGCAGCGTCTGCCTGCCCACCCGTTGGTGGCTCTGGGGCAACCTCGTGGCCTTGGGCGTCTTCCCCACCGCCATCTCCTTCTTATGCACCACGAGTGCCATCCAGCGCATCGGCTCCACCCCTACGGCCATACTGGGCGCACTGGAGCCGCTGACGGCCATCGTCTTTGGCATCACCGTGTTCGGTGAACGGCTGACGGCCCGCGACTGCATGGGCGTCACCCTAATTCTGGTAGCCGTCACAGTGGTCGTGGCAGGGGGCAGCATCACCCATCAGTTGATGCGTCTGCGCAAACTGTTCCCGCGCATTCTCCGCAAATAGCTAATAGCCTCCACATTTTTAAAAAGACAAGCCGAGAGGGGGACAGTGATGAAAAGGAACTTAGTTTCTATTGTGAAGAAGCTGGATGCTGGACTTTTTTGAGCGAACAGATGCCGACTACATAAATCCACTAACAAAAAACAAGTAGCCCCAATCTTTTGCAGATTAAGGCTACTGAATCCGGTATAAAACCGTAATGAGGTTTACTCCCACTCAATAGTCGAAGGCGGCTTGGACGAGATGTCATACGCCACGCGGTTCACGCCTTTCACCTTATTAATAATATCGTTGGACACCTTGGCCAAGAAGTCGTAAGGCAGGCGAGCCCAGTCGGCGGTCATGGCATCGGTAGAAGTCACGGCACGCAGGGCCACGGCACGCTCGTAGGTACGTTCATCACCCATCACGCCCACGCTACGGACGGGCAGCAGGATGACGCCGGCTTGCCACACTTGGTCGTACAGCGACACCTCGCGACCCTCGGCATCCTTCACCTTCCAGTTGCGCAGACCCTGGATGAAGATGTCGTCGGCATCTTGCAGAATGCGCACCTTCTCCGGGGTGATGTCGCCCAAGATGCGGACGGCCAGTCCCGGTCCCGGGAAGGGGTGACGGCCAATCAGATGCTCCGGTATGCCCAGCTCGCGGCCCACGCGGCGCACCTCGTCCTTGAAGAGCCACTTCAACGGCTCGCACAGCTTGAGGTTCATCTCCTTGGGCAGGCCACCCACGTTGTGGTGGCTCTTGATGACCTTGCCCGTGATGTTCAGGCTCTCGATGCGGTCGGGGTAGATGGTGCCCTGAGCCAACCAACGGGCATCGGTGATCTTGCGCGCCTCGGCGTTGAACACTTCCACGAAGTCGCGTCCGATAATCTTGCGCTTCTGCTCGGGGTCGCTGACGCCCTCCAGGTCTTTGAAAAACTTCTCGCTGGCATCCACGCCGATGACGTTCAGGCCCAGGCACTCATAGTCGTGCAGCACATCGTGGAACTCATTCTTGCGCAGCAGGCCGTGATCCACGAAGATGCACGTCAGGTTCTTGCCGATAGCGCGGTTCAGCAACACAGCGGCTACGGACGAGTCCACGCCGCCGCTCAGGCCGAGGATGACGCGGTCGTTGCCGATCTGCTCCTTCAGCTCGGCCACGGTGGTATCCACGAACGAGGCCGAACTCCACGTCTGGTGGCACCCGCAGATGTCCACCACGAAGTTCTTCAGCATCCGCGTGCCGTCCTCGCTATGGTAAACTTCGGGATGGAACTGCACGCCCCACACCTGCTCGCCGGCAATCTGGTAGGCGGCCACGGCCACCTTGTCCGTCGAAGCAATGATGCGGAACCCCTCGGGGATGGACGTGATGGTGTCGCCATGGCTCATCCACACCTGCGAATGCTCGCGCACCCCACGCAGCAACGCGTTGTCGTGCTCGAAATGAGCCAGATTGGCCCGTCCGTACTCGCGGCTGCCGGCCGGCTCCACGGTGCCCCCGTTGGTATAGGCGATGAACTGTGCGCCGTAGCAGATACCCAGCACGGGCAACTTGCCGCGGATGTCGGCCAAGTCCACTTTGAAGGCCTCCTGGTCATACACCGAGAAGGGGCTGCCAGACAGGATGACGCCCTTCACGTTCTCGTCGCCGTGCGGAAACTTGTTGTAAGGCACGATTTCGCAATAGACGTTCAGCTCGCGGATGCGGCGGCCGATGAGCTGCGTGGTCTGCGAACCAAAGTCGAGAATGATAATCTTTTCCTCCATATCAATGACTGATTGTTGTTCTGGTTATGGGTGCAAAGATAATACAAAAAAACGAGATACCGGCCCTCTCCGCACAAACTTTGGATAATCCTTTAACGCCGGGCACGGGCGCAGGCTTGCCAAAGCACGGACGAAGGCACGGGTAAGCAAAGGCGCAGGCATAGGTAAACAAAGGCACGGAAACCCTCGGGAAAATGCCCTGGAGAAAGCGAGTATATATGCAGACAATATGCAATATGTATACAGAAATGGCAACATGGCCACCCAAACACCCATTTGCGTTACACTAACCTCCAAAAATGCGACATTAATTCAACAAAGCAAAGCAAAGCATAGCAAAGCAAAGAAAATAATCCTCCTCAAAGGTTCCCTTTGCGGAAAAACGGGACGGGCCGGACGCCCGCCCCGGCTGGAGGGATGGAGAGGGATTATTTTCGTTCCTTCAGCAGGTCGCGGATTTCCGTCAGGAGTTGCTCCTCTTTGCTGGGCGCGGGAGGAGCGGCGGGAGCGGCCGGCTTCTCCTGCTTGCGGTTCAGCCGGGAAAGCAGGCGCACGAAGAGGAAGACGGAAAAGGCGATGACGAGGAAGTCGAACGTCACCTGGAGGAAGTTGCCGTAGTTCAGGGTGACAGCCGCAGCCACCTCCTGCCCGTCCTGCATCACGGCAGGCTTGAGCACCCACTTGAGGTCCGTAAAGTTCACGCCACCCACCAGCAAGCCGATGGGAGGCATGATGACATCGGCAACCACCGACGACACAATCTTGCCAAACGCTCCGCCGATAATCACACCGACAGCCATGTCTATCACATTGCCTTTCATGGCAAAAGCCTTGAAATCTTGCAGAAAAGTTGATTTTCCCATGTTTTTTTAAATTATTTAATCATCAAACTGAGGGCGAAATTAAAAAGAAATTCTTATTTTTGCAGCGCAAACGGAGAGAAAAGAGCTCTCCCACCTGAAAGTGACTGGAATTCAAACATTATAAACCTTTAAAAGTTTAAACAAAATGATTAAAGTAGGTATTAATGGATTCGGACGCATCGGACGTTTCGTATTCCGCGCAGCTCAAAAGAGAAACGATATCCAAATCGTTGATATTAACGACCTTTGCCCGGTTGACTACCTGGCATACATGCTGAAGTACGACACGATGCACGGCCAATTCGACGGCACCATCGAGGCTGACGTTGAAAACAGCAAGTTGATTGTAAACGGCAAGGAAATCC
>JAHLFO010000027.1 GCA_018883785.1 Candidatus Bacteroides intestinipullorum | reverse complement strand
TTATGTGCGCGAAGCGCACAATGGTTAATGATAAATGGTTAATAGGCTTGTGCATGGTTCCTTTTGCTACGTATTAACCATTAACCATTTATCATTAATCATTGCGGCCTTCGGCCGCTAAATTCCTATTTATCCAACCGGACAGTCACCGCGTTCTTGTGCGCATCCAGTTGCTCATTGGCTGCCATCGTTTCAATGGCGGGGCCGATGCGGCACAGCCCTTCGCGGGTAATCTCCTGGAAAGTGATCTTGCGGATAAAACTATCCAGGCTG
Organism: Candidatus Bacteroides intestinipullorum; assembly: GCA_018883785.1. Lineage (GTDB taxonomy): Bacteria > Bacteroidota > Bacteroidia > Bacteroidales > Bacteroidaceae > Bacteroides > Bacteroides intestinipullorum. Next base: position 15,074 of record JAHLFO010000027.1, on the reverse strand, counting down.
ACGCCGCTATAGGCACGGGCATACCCGTTGGTGGGCAAGGTGTGGTTGGTGCCAGAGGCATAATCGCCGGCACTTTCTGTAGAATATGGGCCAAGGAATACGGAACCTGCATTCATCACCCGCTCGGCCACTTGCATATAGTCGGCAGTCTGGATAATCAGGTGCTCGGGCGCATAGGCATTGGTCAACGCAAGGGCTTCGTCCATGTCGCGAACCACAATCAGCTTGCTATGCTCCAACGAACGGGCAGCTATCTCCTTGCGCGGCAACAAGGCCAACTGGCGCTCCACCTCCTGCTGCACAGCCTGACACAGCACAGGAGAAGTCGTGACCAATAAAGCCTGGCTGTCCACTCCATGCTCTGCCTGGCTCAACAAGTCGGCAGCCACAAAGGCCGGATTGGCGGTATCGTCGGCCAAGACTTCTACTTCCGAAGGACCGGCAGGCATGTCGATGGCTACATCGCGGAGGCTGACCAGCTGCTTGGCAGCAGTGACATACTGATTGCCGGGGCCGAATATCTTATATACCCGGGGCACGCTCTCTGTGCCGTATGCCATCGAAGCTATGGCTTGTACGCCTCCCGCCTTGAATAGGCGATTCACGCCCGCCACTTGGGCGGCAAAGAGGACAGCCGGATGCACTTTGCCATTCATGCCCGGCGGTGTGCACAACACGATTTCCCCACAACCGGCAATGCGGGCAGGTACGGCCAGCATCAAGACCGTGGAAAACAGGGGAGCCGTCCCGCCAGGGATATAAAGCCCGACCCGCTCGATAGGTACTGCCTTCTGCCAGCAGGTCACGCCGGGCTGTGTCTCCACCCGCTTGGACGTAAAGCGTTGGGCGGCATGGAAAGTCTCAATATTCTGCTTGGCCAGGCGGATGGCACTTTTCAATTCCTCATCGAGCAAGTCCTCGGCTTCCTGCATTTCTTCCTCGCCTACGGCCAAGGAAGACAATTTCACCCGATCGAATTGCTCTTCATACGCCAACACGGCACGGTCACCATCGGCTTTCACCCGATCGAGTATGGTGCGAACCGTGTCGAACAGGCTTTCCACCTGCAAAGCCGGACGTTTCAGCAACTCCGGCCATTGGTTCCTATCTGGATATTCTATTTGTTTCATGACATTAAATGATAATTTAGCGGGCTTTGCCCGCAATGGTTAATGGTTAATGATAAATGGTTAATAGGCTTGTGCATGGTTCCGTTTGCTACGTATTAACCATTTATCATTAATCATTGCGGCCTTCGGCCGCTAAATTCTTATTTCACACAATCATCTTCTCAATCGGCAACACCAGAATGCCCTCGGCGCCCAGTGCTTTCAGCTTCCCGATGATTTCCCAGAACCGTTTCTGATCCAGCACGGTATGGACAGAGCACCAGCCTTCTTGCGCCAAGGGCATCACCGTGGGACTTTTCATGCCGGGCAACACGGCCACTATCTGCTCCAACTTGTCCTTGGGGGCATTCATCAGCACATACTTCTTGTCTTCCGCGGTCTTCACGGCATCCATGCGGAAAAGCAATTCCTGCAAGATGGCCCGCTTGTCTTCGTCCAACCGCTTATTGCCTATCAGCAGGGCCTCGGACTTCATCACCACCTCCACCTCCTTCAGGCTATTGCTCACCAAGGTGGAGCCTGAGCTGACGATGTCAAAAATCGCATCCGACAAGCCTATGCCCGGCGACACTTCCACCGAACCGGTGATGACATGAATATCCGCCTCGACTTGCCGGCTCCGGAGATAGGCGGACAATATGCCTGGATAGGAAGTGGCTATTTTCCTACCATTGAACCAGGCTATGCCCGGATAATCCACATCCTTGGGGATGGCCAACGACAAACGACACTTGCTGAAGCCCAGACGCTTCACAATCTCGGCATCTTCGCCTTTCTCCACATATTCATTTTCACCCACAATGCCGATATCTGCCACACCGGTGGCTACCGACTGGGGGATGTCATCGTCCCGGAGGAAGAGCACTTCCAGGGGAAAATTGGTGGATTGCACCAACAGGGTGCGCTTGGTCGGGTTCAGTTTGATGTCCGACTCTTCCAGAAAGGACATGGTCTCGTCATAAAGCCGTCCTTTCGCTTGTACTGCAATTCTCAGCATATACTTCTTTATTTTGTTTAGTTGATGGTCATTAACAAAAAAGGCTTGCCAGTCATTCACCGGTAAGCCTTTCTTCTTCTATCATACGTTATAAGCACGACCTCATCGCCCACCGAAATTCATTCGTCGGAAAGATGATGATGGTGATGTGCATTTGTAATTCTCATACGGCATGTTTTCTCGTTTGACGCGACAAAAATAAACTATCTCTTTGAAAAAAGCAAAGATTTATCAGAAAAAAGTTGTTTTTTCTTTCAGAATGCGGCCAACACCATGACCAGCGTTTGGTCGGCATCATAGAATCCGATGTGCCCTTCCTGCACCCGACCGAAGGAGCGCGTGGCATTCAACGCCTGCTTCACCCGGTCTTCCGTCTCCATGTCGGGACAAGCCATCATCGTGCTGATGAACGGGGGAAAGGAAATAGATGCAGGATTGCCCTCTTCCGTCTCATAGTTCCCGTTGATGAGGTTGCATCCGGCCTGGCCATGCAGCTTCCGCTCGGCCACGTTCAGCTCCACGAACGGCTGATTCTCCAAGCTGTCGGGCACGGCCACGCCCATGGCCTCCACGACTTTCCACTTCCCGTTCAGGTCGGCGATGGTCATGTCCGGTGCCTTCTTCTTCAACACCAGGATGGGACGCCGGGCAGACTTGCCGCACAGGGCGATGTTCTCCCCGTCCAACTTGACATAGCGCTTCACCTGCGCCAAGGCATTGAGCACATTCTGCTCGACGGTCATGTCGGGACACATCATGCGCGTAGTGCCCAGCTGGCTCAGGTCTATGCGCCCCGGCTCTGCCTGCACGTCAAAAGTGCCCATCAGACGGTTGCATCCGGCATTGCCATGCACACGTCCCGTGACCTGATCGAAGCCGATATAAGGATAGGCCTGCCCGGGAGCGGGTACCACGGACGAACCATTGATTTCGATGATATTCCACTCTCCGTCAATATCGGCCACCGTAGCAGCCACATACTTGGAGGAACCACACGAGGACAAGCCGGTCATAACGGCTGCCAGGCAAAAAGATACCAAAATCTTCTTCATTGCTTTGTTGTCTTTTAGTTTGAAAATAAATAAACGATAACAAGCGGCGCAACCGGCATCATCACCGATCACCGCGCCGCAAAGGTAAGAAATAAACCCGAAAGAAGGCTATTTGTTCACATTTTGCCGATAAATGCCCAAATGATTTAGGAAGATTTTATGAATATGTAAGAATTTAGCTGTATATTTGCTGACGCTAAGCGGAGGCATCGCCGAGCGCGAGCCAAAGCACCGCCGAACGCAAGCCAAGGTACCTCAAAGCACGAGCCAAAGTACCGCGGAGCAAAAGCAGGCAAAAGACATCATTTTCAACTCTAACAATAACTATCGTAGAAATGGGTAAAGTTCTTATTATCGGTGCAGGCGGCGTAGGTACCGTCGTTGCGCACAAAGTGGCCCAAAATCCGGATGTATTCACAGACATCATGATTGCCAGCCGCACGAAATCGAAATGCGACGCCGTGGTGAAGGCCATCGGCAATCCGAACATCCAGACCGCGCAGGTGGATGCCGACAATGTGGACGAACTGGTGGCTCTGTTCAACAGCTTCAAACCCGAAATCGTAATCAACGTAGCCCTGCCCTATCAGGACCTGACCATCATGGAGGCATGCCTGAAGACGGGCGTGAACTACCTGGACACGGCCAATTATGAGCCCAAAGACGTGGCACACTTTGAATATAGCTGGCAATGGGCGTACAAGAAGCGTTTTGAGGACGCCGGCCTGACCGCCATCCTGGGTTGCGGATTCGACCCGGGCGTGAGCGGCATCTACACGGCATACGCAGCCAAGCATCATTTCGATGAAATCCAATACCTGGACATCGTGGACTGCAACGCCGGCAACCACCACAAGGCGTTTGCCACCAACTTCAACCCGGAAATCAACATCCGCGAGATCACGCAAAACGGACGCTACTACGAAAACGGACAATGGGTGACCACCCAACCGCTGGAAATCCATAAGTCGCTGAACTATCCCAACATCGGGCCGCGCGACTCCTACCTGCTCTATCACGAAGAGCTGGAATCGCTGGTGAAGAACTTCCCCACCATCAAGCGCGCCCGCTTCTGGATGACCTTCGGACAAGAGTACCTGACGCACCTGCGTGTCATCCAGGACATAGGCATGGCCCGCATCGACCCGATAGACTACAACGGGATGCAGATCGTGCCCCTGCAATTCCTCAAAGCTGTCCTCCCCAACCCGCAAGACCTGGGCGAGAACTATGACGGCGAGACTTCCATCGGATGCCGCATCCGTGGCTTGAAGGACGGCAAGGAGCACACCTATTATGTATATAACAACTGTAGCCACCAGGCCGCCTACAAGGAGACCGGCATGCAAGGCGTAAGCTACACGACCGGCGTACCGGCCATGATCGGTGCCATGATGTTCCTCAAAGGGCTGTGGAAGCGTCCGGGCGTATGGAATGTGGAAGAATTCGATCCGGATCCCTTCATGGAGCAACTGAACAAACAGGGACTGCCTTGGCACGAAGTGTTTGATGGAGACTTGGAACTGTAAAATGAAGAACTAAAAAACGAAAATCCTTCATTCTTCATTAAAACTAATATATAATGAACATAGGAGACAAAGCGCCCGAAGTATTGGGCACGAACGAGAAAGGCGAAGAAATCCGCCTGAGCGATTATAAAGGCAAGAAAGTGGTGCTGTATTTCTATCCGAAAGACAATACACCGGGATGCACGGCAGAAGCCTGCAACCTGCGCGATCATTACACAGAGCTGCAAGCCGCAGGCTATGCCGTGATAGGCGCCAGCGTGGATAGCGAGAAATCGCATCAGAAGTTCATCGAGAAGCATGCCCTGCCCTTCCCCCTCATAGCCGACACGGACAAGAAGCTGGTGGAGCAATTCGGCGTATGGGGCGAGAAGAGCATGTGCGGACGCAAGTATATGGGGACATTCCGCACCACCTTCATCATCAACGAGGAAGGCAACATCGAGCGCATCATCACGCCCAAAGAGGTGAAAACCAAGGAACATGCCTCCCAAATACTGAATCCTAAGAAATAACTTTTTTAATACCGGACAAAAGTGGCAAAAAAAGACGAACTGAATTTTGAGAACGAAGGCGGCACACAGGCTACGGTCTCCAGCGAAAAGCTGAAAGCCTTGCAGGCCGCCATGGACAAGATAGAGAAGAGCTTCGGCAAAGGCTCCATCATGCGCATGGGTAGCGAGGAGGTAGAGGACATCGACGTCATCCCCACCGGCTCCATCGGACTGAACGCGGCCTTGGGCGTGGGAGGCTATCCCCGCGGACGCATCATCGAGATCTATGGGCCGGAATCATCCGGTAAGACGACACTGGCCATACATGCCATCGCCGAGGCACAGAAGTTGGGCGGTATAGCGGCCTTCATCGACGCGGAGCACGCCTTCGACCGCTTCTATGCCGCCAATCTGGGCGTAGACATCGACAACCTGCTCATCTCCCAACCGGACAATGGCGAACAGGCACTGGAGATTGCCGACCAGCTGATCCACTCATCGGCGGTAGACATCATCGTCATCGACTCCGTGGCCGCACTGACCCCGAAAGCAGAAATCGAGGGAGACATGGGCGACAACAAAGTGGGCTTGCAAGCCCGCCTGATGTCCCAAGCCTTGCGCAAACTGACCTCGGCCATCAGCAAGACACGCACGACGTGCATCTTCATCAACCAACTGCGCGAAAAGATCGGCGTCATGTTCGGCAATCCGGAGACGACAACGGGCGGCAATGCCCTGAAGTTCTACGCCTCGGTGCGCATAGACATCCGTCCGGGACAGGCCATCAAGAACGGCGATGAAGTCCTGGGACGTCAAACCAAGGTGAAAATCGTGAAGAACAAGGTAGCGCCTCCCTTCCGCAAAGCCGAGTTTGACATCATGTTCGGCGAAGGCATCTCGCGGGCCGGTGAAATCATCGACCTGGGTTCGGACTTGGGCATCATCAAGAAGAGCGGTTCATGGTTCAGCTACAACGACACCAAGCTGGCGCAAGGCCGCGATGCCGCCAAACAAGTCATCCTGGACAATCCGGAACTGGCCGAGGAGCTGGAAGGCCGGATCTTCGAGGAACTGAAAAAAGAGAAGTAAAAAGAAGCATATTCCAAACCCTAAACACTACTTATTACTTATATGAAAGACGTAAAAGACATCCTGGGCGAAGCTCAAGAGAAAATGGACATGGCCGTCATGTACCTGGAAGAGACCTTGGCCCATATCCGTGCCGGCAAGGCTGACGTACGCCTGCTGGACGGCATCCGCGTAGATTCCTATGGTTCGATGGTGCCCATCAACAACGTGGCCGCCGTCACCACCCCCGATGCACGCAGCATCGCCATCAAGCCTTGGGACAAAAGCATGTTCCGCATCATCGAGAAGGCCATCATAGACTCCTCGCTGGGCATCATGCCAGAGAACAACGGCGAAATCATCCGTATCGGCATCCCGCCCCTCACCGAGGAACGCCGCAAGCAACTGGCCAAGCAATGCAAGGCAGAGGGTGAGACGGCAAAGGTGAGCGTGCGCAACGCCCGCCGCGACGCCATCGACGCGCTGAAGAAAGCCGTCAAAGACGGACTGCCCGAAGATGCACAGAAGGGCGGCGAAGAGAAACTCCAGAAGACGCACGACAAGTACATCAAGCAGATTGAGGACATGTTGGCGGCGAAGGACAAGGAGATTATGACGGTATAAACAAGGAACAATTGACAATTAACAATTGACAATTAGGATGAGAGGCTACCGTCTTGTTCGTTGTCAATTGTCAATTGTTAATTGTCAATTATCAATTCAAAGTGACAGGTCTCGTAATCAAAAATACCGGAAGCTGGTACCTGGTCCGTACGGACGAGGGGCGCGACGTGGAATGCAAGGTGAAAGGCAACTTCCGCCTGAAAGGCATCCGCAGCACCAACCCCGTGGCCGTGGGCGACCGTGTGCACATCATCGAGAACCGTGAGGGGACGGCCTTCATCACGGAGATAGAAGACCGCAAGAACTATATCATCCGCCGCGCCTCCAATCTCTCGAAACAATCGCACATCATCGCGGCCAACCTTGACCAATGTATGCTGGTGGTCACCGCCAACTACCCGGAGACATCCACCACCTTCATCGACCGCTTTCTGGCCACGGCCGAAGCCTACCGCATCCCCGTCCTGCTCCTCTTCAACAAAATAGACCTCTACGACGAGGATGACTTACGCTATCTGGACGGCCTCATTCACCTCTACACCACCATCGGTTATCCCTGCCTCAAAGTCTCGGCAACCCAAGGCACAGGTCTCGACGAGGTGAAAGCGAAGCTCCGTGGTGCCATCACCCTCTTCTCGGGCAATTCGGGCGTGGGCAAATCGACCCTCATCAACGCCCTGCTGCCCGGCACGGAAGCACGGACAGGCGAAATCTCGCAGGCACACAACAAAGGCATGCACACCACGACCTTCTCCGAGATGTACCCCGTGGACGACGCGGACGGCTACATCATCGACACACCGGGCATCAAGGGCTTCGGCACCTTCGACATGGAGGTGGAGGAGATCGGGCACTACTTCCCGGAGATATTCGAAGCCTCGGCCGATTGCCGCTATGGCAACTGCACGCACCGCCACGAACCGGGCTGCGCCGTGCTGCGGGCTGTGGAAGAGCATCGCATCAGCCAGTCGCGCTACACCTCCTACCTCAGTATGCTGGAGGACAAAGAAGAAGGCAAATACCGAGAAGCCTACTGACAAGACACATCCCACTGCAACGCGAAACTACATGAACAAGAAACTGAAAACAGGCCTCATCATCGCCATCGGCGCCGGGCTCGCCGGATGGGGTATCTACTCACAAATGCCCAAAACCAACGAAGAACTGGCCGAAGCCGACCAAATCATGACCCGCCAAAGCCGGACCAAAAAGGTACTGAACGTCAACGCCGCCATCGTCCGCCCCCAAGTACTGGTGGACGAAATTCCCATTATCGGCAGCCTCTTGCCCGACGAAGAGGTCAATCTCTCCTTCGAGACATCGGGCAAAATCACAGACATCAACTTCGAGGAAGGCACGCACGTAACGAAGGGACAGCTCCTCGCGAAGGTGAACGACCGCCCCTTGCAGGCACAATTGCAGCGACTGGTAGCCCAACTGAAACTGGCCGAGGACCGCGTGTTCCGCCAAGACGCCCTGCTGAAACGCGACGCCGTCAGCAAGGAAGCCTACGAACAGGTGAAGACCGAACTGGCCACGCTGAACGCCGACATCGAACTGGTGCGCGCCCAAATCGAGCAAACAGAGCTGCGTGCCCCCTTCGACGGCATCATCGGACTCCGGCAAGTGAGCGTGGGCACCTACGCCTCGCCCTCAACTATCGTGGCCAAGCTAACGAAAATCGCCCCCCTCAAACTGGAATTCTCCGTACCTGAAAGCTATGCCAAAGACGTTAAAGTGGGTACCTCGCTCAACTTCAACCTGACCGGATCGCTCAACAAGTACGAAGCACAAGTCTACGCCCGCGAATCGAGCCTCGACCCGGAGACGCGCTCGCTCACCATACGTGCCCTCTACCCCAACCCATCGGGCATCATGCCAGGGCGTTATGCGTCGATTACTCTCCGCAAGCAGGAGTTCGAAAACGCCTTGGCCATTCCCTCCGAAGCCATCGTGCCGGAAATGGGCAAGGATAAGGTCTTCCTCTACAAGAACGGCAAGGCCGAGCCCGTGGACATCGTGACAGGCATACGCACCGAAGCCTTGGTACAGGCCGTAGCGGGACTGAGCGAAGGAGACACCGTCATCATATCAGGCACACAACAACTGCGCACAGGCATGGCGGTGACCATTGACAACATCCATTAACCCACGATTCCTCCATGAACATATCCGAACTTAGCATACGCCGCCCCGTGCTCTCCACGGTGCTGACCATCATCATCTTGCTCTTCGGCTTCATTGGCTACAACTACCTGGGCGTGAGGGAATATCCATCGGTGGACAATCCCATCATCTCCGTGCAGTGTTCCTATACAGGCGCGAACGCAGACGTCATCGAAAACCAAATCACCGAGCCGCTGGAGCAGAACATCAACGGCATACCCGGCATACGATCCCTGACAAGCGTCAGCCAGCAGGGACAAAGCCGCATCACGGTAGAGTTCGAGCTATCTGTCGACCTGGAGACCGCCGCCAACGACGTGCGCGACAAGGTGTCACGTGCCCAACGCTACCTGCCCGATGACTGCGACCCGCCCACCGTGTCCAAGGCCGATGCCGACGCCACGCCCATCCTGATGGTGGCCTTGCAGAGCGATAAACGCTCCCTGTTGGAGCTGAGCGAGATCGCCGACCTGACCGTGAAAGAGCAGTTGCAGACCATCTCCGACGTGAGCAGCGTCAGCATCTGGGGCGAGAAGAAGTACTCCATGCGCCTCTGGCTGGACCCCACCAAGATGTCAGGCTATGGCATCACCCCCGTGGACGTGAAGAACGCCATCGACCAGGAGAACGTGGAGCTGCCCTCGGGAAGCATCGAAGGAAACACCACCGAACTGACCATCCGCACCCTGGGCCTGATGCACACGCCCGAGGAGTTCAACAACCTTATCCTCAAGACGGACGGTGACCGCATCATCCGCTTCAGCGACATCGGGCGGGCCGAGCTGGGCGCCGCCGACCTGAAGAGCTACATGAAGATGAACGGCGTGCCCATGGTGGGCGTGGTGGTCATCCCCCAGCCGGGAGCCAACCACATCGAGATAGCCGATGCCGTCTACGACCGCATGGAGCGCATGAAGAAAGACCTGCCGGAGGACGTGAGCTATACGTACGGCTTCGACAACACGAAGTTCATCCGCGCCTCCATCAGTGAAGTGGAGCATACGGTGTACGAGGCTTTCATCCTGGTCATCATCATCATCTTCCTCTTCCTGCGCGACTGGCGCGTGACGCTGGTGCCGTGCATCGTCATCCCCGTGTCGCTCATCGGCGCCTTCTTTGTGATGTACGTGGCCGGCTTCTCCATCAACGTGCTCACCATGCTGGCCGTCGTGCTGGCAGTGGGACTGGTGGTGGACGACGCCATTGTCATGACGGAGAACATCTACGTCCGCATCGAACAGGGGATGCCACCGTTCCAGGCGGGCATCGAGGGCGCGAAGGAAATTTTCTTCGCCGTCATCTCGACCACGATCACGCTGGTTGCCGTGTTCTTCCCCATTGTCTTCATGGAGGGCACCACCGGCCGCCTGTTCCGCGAATTCAGCTTCGTCATCTCCGGTTCTATCCTCATATCGGCCTTTGCCGCCCTGACCTTTACGCCGATGCTGGCCACCAAGCTGCTGAAGCAGGAGAAGCAGAAGAACTGGTTCTACCGCGCAACAGAGCCTTTCTTCGAAGGCATGAACCGGCTCTACAGCCGCTCGCTGGCCGCCTTCCTGCGCAAGCGATGGCTGGCCCTGGCCTTCACCGTGCTGACCTTCGGTCTCATTTTCTTCCTCTGGAGCCACATCCCGGCAGAGATGGCACCGCTCGAGGACCGCTCGCAGATCACCATCAATACCCGCGGCGCCGAGGGCATCAGCTATGAATACATCCGCGACTACACCGAACGCATCAACGATGTGGTCGATTCCATCATCCCCGATGCCGAGGCGGTAACGGCCCGCGTGTCCAGCGGAAGCGGCAACATACGCATCACGCTCAAGGACCTGCGCGAGCGCGACTACACCCAGATGGAAGCCGCAGAGCGCCTCACGCGGGCCGTGCAGCGCGAGACGGACGCCCGAGCCTTCGTACAGCAGCAGTCGTCCTTCGGAGGCAGGCGAAGCAGCATGCCCGTGCAATACGTGCTCCAAGCCACCAATATCGAGAAACTACAGGAAGTGTTGCCGCGATTCATGGAACGGGTCTACGAGAATCCCACGTTCAGCATGGCCGACGTTGACTTGAAGTTCAGCGATCCCGAAGCCCGTATCACGATCAACCGCGACAAGGCGGGAACCATGGGCATCAGCACGCGCAATATCGCCCAGACCCTACAGTATGGATTAAGCGGCCAGCGCATGGGCTACTTCTACATGAATGGCAAACAATACGAGATACTGGGCGAGATCAACCGCCAGCAGAGGAACAAGCCGTCGGACCTCGTGGGACTGTACATCCGCAGCGAAAACGGCGAGATGGTCCAGCTGGACAACCTCGTCGAGATCGTGTATGGCACCGCACCGCCCAAGCTCTACCGTTACAACCGCTTCGTGTCAGCCACCGTCTCCACCGGACTGGCGGAAGGCAAGACCATCGGCCAGGGCATCGAGGAGATGGACCGCATTGCCGCCGACGTGCTGGACGACACGTTCCGCACTGCCCTCTCCGGCGACTCCAAGGACTATAGCGAGAGCGCCTCGAGCCTGATGTTTGCCTTCGTCCTTGCCATCGGGTTGATCTACCTCATACTGGCCGCCCAATTCGAGAGCTTCAAGGATCCGCTGGTCATCATGTTGACGGTCCCGCTGGCCATCGCCGGAGCGTTGGTCTTCATGTATTTCGGCGACATCACCATGAATATCTTTAGCCAAATCGGCATCATCATGTTGATCGGCCTCGTGGCTAAGAACGGTATCCTCATCGTGGAGTTTGCCAACCAGAAACAGGCGCACGGCGAGGACAAGATGCAAGCCGTCCGCGATGCCGCCCTGCAACGCCTCCGCCCCATCCTCATGACCAGCGCGGCCACCGTGTTGGGCCTCATCCCTCTCGCCTTTGCCACGGGCGAAGGGGCCAACCAGCGCATCGCCATGGGCACGGCAGTCGTGGGCGGCATGATCGTGTCCACGCTGCTGACGATGTACATCGTGCCCGCCATGTACAGCTACATATCCACCAACCGAAGTAAACTGAAGAAACAATGACCCACAGACTGATTACCCTGCTCACGGGCTTGTGCGCGGCTGCCACACTGGCCGCCCAGCCCCCCGTCTATACGCTGAAAGACTGCCTCGAAGAGGGCTTGCTCAACAACTACTCCCTGCGCATCACCCGCAACCAGGAGCGCATCAGCGCGAACAATGCCACGCTGGCCAATGCCGGTGCCCTGCCCACAATCGACCTGTCGGCGGGATACAGCGGCACACTGGACGACACGGAGACGCGCCTGCGCTCCACCGGAACCACCACGCGCGAGAACGGCGCCTACGACCAGACGCTTGATGCAGGCATCAGCTTGGAGTGGACCGTGTTCGACGGCTTCGACATCACCGCCACGTACCAGCAACTCCGCGAACTCGAAAGGCAGGGAAAGACGGACACGCGCATAGCCCTGGAGGACCTCATCGCCAACATCGCCGCCGAGTATTACAACTTCGTCCAGCAAAAGATCCGGCTGAAGAACTTCCACTACGCCATGACGCTGTCCCGCGAGCGGGTGCGCATCGCCGAGGCACGCGTACACGTCGGCAACGCGTCGCGCCTGGACTACCTGCAAGCCCGCGTGGACTTCAACGCCGACAGCGCGCAATACATCAAGCAACAGGAGGCGCTACACACTTCGAGGATAGAACTCAACGAACTCATGGCGAAGGAAGACGTCGACCAGTTCTTTGTCATCCGCGACAGCTTGATAGACATCAACCACATCTTGCGGTTCGACGAGCTGTGGGAGGGCACGCTCGCCGTCAACGCATCCCTGCTGCGCGCGGCACAGAACCAGACGCTCGCCCGCCTGGATTACAAGAAGGTCTGCGCCAGGGACTATCCCTACGTCCGCCTCAACGGAGGCTATGGCTACACGCTGAACAAGTATGAACTCGCCGCCAACTCGCGCCGCTCCACCCTCGGCCTGAACTTCGGCGTGACGGTGGGCTTCCGCCTCTTCGACGGCAACCGCAAGCGCGAGCGACGCAACGCCAGCCTCGCCGTGGAGAATGCCCGCCTGGAACGCGAACAGCTGGAGCAGACCCTCCGCGCCGACCTGCAAAACCTCTGGCAGGCATACCGCAACAACCTGGAACTGCTGAAGCTGGAACGCCAAAACCTCATCGTCGCCAAGGACAACTATGACATCTCCCGCGACCGCTATTTGCTGGGAGACTTGGCAGGCATCGAGATGCGCGAGGCGCAGAAGAACCTGCTCGACGCGGAAGAACGGATTCTTTCGGCCGAGTACGACACAAAGATTTGCGAGATATCACTCCTCCAGATCAGCGGCATGATCACGGAGTACCTCCGTTGAAGGGCGTCAGAGCCAACGACGCACCAGCTGCTCCGTCCGGTCCCATAGCTCCTTCATCTGCGGATGGCGCGTGTATTTGTCGGACAGGGGCTTGGCGTGGCCGCTGACGTTGAACGTGCCCGTGCGCCGCCCGGCGTCTTCGTCGAGCAGCAGGCGGATGGCCGTGTCCGCGCCCTGACGCGGCGTGCGGATGAACGGGCGGAAGAAGAGGTCCGTCAGGGGGTCGAACCATAGATGCATGGTGATGATGTCGGTCGAGACGATGCCCGGGTCGGCACAGTTGACGATGATGCCGCGGTCCCGCACGCGCCCGGCCAAATCCAGCGTGAAGAGCGTCAGCGCCAGCTTCGTATTGCTGTAGACGGGGATACGCCAGAACGACCCGCGCCGCCCACGGGTGAAGAAATCCGGGAAATCGAGGCGGCCGATGGCGTACGTGCACGACACCATGTTCACCACGCGGCTCCCCGTCGACATCAACGGGAGGAGTTTGTTAGTGAGCAGCCACGCGCCCACGTAGTTGACGCTGACCGTGCGCTCTAGCCCATCTTCGGTGATGTGAAGGCCCGTCTCCATGGTTCCGGCGCAGTTCATGAGGAGGCGGATGGGCGTCCCGTCGCGGCGGAGCTCCCCTGCCAACCTGTCCACAGACGCCAAGGAGGCGAGGTCCAGCCGCCTCACTTCGAGGTCCAGTTCGGGATGGTCGTGCATCAGCGTGCGCCGCAGGGCCTCTGCCTTCTGCACGCGGCACGATGCCATCAGGACCTTGTAGCCTGCCAAGGCCACTGCGCGGGTGATTTCGGTACCCATGCCGCCGTCCGCACCCGTGATGAGTGCCACGGGGCGGGCGGATGTAGCGTTATTCTCCATCGGTAGCTTGTCGTTTTTCAATCTCTTCTATCTCACGGGCCAGGGCCTTGGGCAGCGGTTCCTGCAACCGCTGGTGGCAGGCCATGTCGAGCGTGTACATGCGTGCGATGCAGTAGTTGCTGTGCCGGCAGCCGCAGCGGGCGCAGTCCTCGTCGCGCATGCGGTTGACGAAGCCGGGGTCGTTGAGCAGCGCGCGGCCCATCTGCACCGCCTCGAAGCCGCAATCCAGCACCTCGTCAATCTTCTTGCGGGCCACGAGTCCGCCCACATAGACGAGGGGCATCTTCAGCTCCTGGCGGAAGCGCAGCGCGTCGTCCAGGAAGTAAGCCTCCTTGAAGGGGACGGTGGGAATCATCCACTTGCCCACCATGCGCACGCCGTACTTCAGCCACCACTGCGTCATGTAGTGCGTCATGGTGCGTATGGGCATCTCGCCGCGCATCACGTACATCGGCGCCTTGCTGACAAAGCCGCCGCTCAGCACCAGTGCGTGCGCGCCGCTCTGCTCCAGCCTGCGCGCCACTTGCAGGCATTCGTCTATCTCCATGCCGCCCCGGAAGCCGTCGCGCATGTTCACCTTGACCAGTACGGCCGTCCCCGTGCGGGCGGCGGCCTCCATTACTTCGGCCATCACCATGTCCATGAAGCGCATCCGGTTCTCCAGCGAGCCGCCGTAGAGGTCGCGACGGTGGTTGGTGTAGGGCGACAGGAACTGGCTGATGAGGTAGCCGTGGCCCGCGTGGACCTCGACCGCGTCGAAGCCCGCCTCGTGTGCCAGGCGGACGGCATCGCCGTAGGC